>JAGFIY010000042.1 GCA_024103215.1 Melioribacteraceae bacterium
ATAAATTATTATGAATACAATAGTTATGTAATTAATCTAACGTAGATTATAAAATAAAAAGCCGGGGGTTAATCCGGCTTTAAACTTAGTAAGAAATACCCGAATATGCGGTTTCAACAGTAAATGAATTTCCGCCGTATGAGATAGTTATCTGTATAACAATACTTACCGGCTGCTGTTTGTTTTCATCGGGATCGGTGTCGCTGACAACAAAATAAAAATCAGATGTTCCGTCGCCCGGGAAATATCCGTCATAGACTTCAAAGGTTTCACCTCCGCTTACACCTTCTCCTTCAACACGTATTGAAATTGAAGAACCTCCGGCAATCGGATTTCCGTTCGGATCAAGTATTAACAGATGAAAAGTTTCACTTCCTGCGTTTGGTATAATAAAACTTGATGGTGTCAGATTTATTGTCTGTGGCTTACCTGAGAAAAGAATTAGCATATCTGTAGTTATGAATTCAGAATTTTCATCTCGGGTTGATGCAGTAATTGTTGCAAATCCTAAACCATAGGTAGGATGATTTGGGAACGGAGCAGATGTAGTAAGAATGTTAGTTCCTCTTCCTAAGGCATTTGTAAAAACCTCGGCTTCCATAATGCCTCCGGTTGATTCAAAATAGACAGCAGTTTGAGGTTTTACAGGGTTCGAATATTTATCACCGACATATGCAGTTATGTTATCCTCAACGACCCAATTTTCTATTCCTCCCGGGATGTTTAATTGTTCGGCAGCAATACTAAAATGTGCATCATCGGGAAATCCTCCATGAATGACCACGGAAACCGGATTCGAATAGATATTTCCTGTCTCACTTTCAATCATCGCAGAAACTTGAACAGCTCCTGCAGAAAGACCACTTGTAAGTGTAGTGCTCACAATCCCGAATGCATTTGTAACACCAGAGACGGGGGAAATATATTCGCCGCCGCCGGGTCCCCCCACAATGGAAAAATTAACCGTGGCTTTATGTTGTAAATCGATTGCAGTACCCACGGAATCTTGCACTAGAAATGTAAGAACACTAGTTACGGGAGATCCGCTCTCTAGAATTCCTATGCTTCCGTTTGAGATTGCCGAAAGCACAATAACCGCAGCGTCTCCTGAAGCATCAATGGCATTTTCCGATCGCTCCAAATTAATAACGCCAAGATCAATTGATTGTCCGGCAGTTAAATAGTCGTCAATTAAAAGACGTTTATAATTAGATTTGGTGATTTCGATTCTTACATCTGCGTTCCCGGTAATGAAAATATCGGTGTTAAATTTACCATCCTCATTAGTAGTGGTTGCAAGTTCTTCCGAGCCGAAAGTAAATCTAACAGTTGCGCCCGCCACAGGGTTACCGGAAGTAGAATCGACAACTACACCTGTTATTATTACCGTTCCTTCTTTATTCTGAGCATCCTCAGAAGGATCAATTCCCAGTTTACAACTGTAAGCGGCAAGCACTAGGAGAGTTATCACAAAAGCTGATTTAATATACCTTTTCATATAAAGCTCTCTAAATAATTATAAATTGGGATTAAAGAGGCATATGTTTTCTTTAATTGATTCAATTTATTTAGCAAAATTCTTTAAGTCAAGTTTATTATCGTATAATATTCGAAAATATTTAGTAATCTGAAGAATAAGAACAATTTTTTAACAACAAATCACAAATTATTCCAACTTTCGGCAGGTATGTGTGATACAAAACAAAAAAGCTGAAAAATCAATCCCCCCAGATGATTTTTCAGCTTCACGAATTTGCACTTTGGACGAGCAACAGCTGTGCGAAGTTCCCGAGTGCTTTTAAGTTGCAATTCAATTTTATTTTAATAAAATTACTCTTCGTTATTAGCTAAAAACTTCGGGCAAAAATTTAAGGAGGAAAGATGAGGGTATTATCAAGGATTGGAGTGCTGATATGTATTCTGTTTGGTACAATTTCAGCCCAAACACAGATTCAAAGCGGCGGTTTTTTCTTCAACACCGGTACTCCTAATTATACACTGCATCAGAACGAAGGACGTCGTATGGTTGAAACCGAAATTCGATTTAACAAACCATTCGACACAAAACCTTATGTTTATACTACGGTGATACTCATAGATGCCGAAAGGAAAACAAAGATGCGTTATGCCATAGAACCAAAATCGGTTTCTAGAGACGGTTTTGTTCTCTCTGCAGTTGTTTGGGGAGATACACAGTTGAACGCAATAGGCGGATATTGGATGGCAGAGGCTGAAGTTGTTAAATTGGAAGAGGTTAAAATAGAAGTTGGAAGTACCATAGAACTGAACAATGTGGAGTTTGATTTTAACAAAGCAACTCTCCGCTCAGAATCATTTGAGGAGTTGGATAATGTTGTCAAATTTTTAAGTGACAATCCAAGTGTTGAAATAGAATTAGCAGGTCATACTGATAACATAGGAGATGATAATTATAATCTTAAACTTTCTCAAGAGAGAGCCGAATCTGTTAAGAACTATCTTAGCGGAAAAGGAATTGCTGGATCACGTTTGATAGCAAAAGGTTATGGTGAATCTCGTCCGATTGCATCAAACCAAACAGAGCAGGGTAGAGATCAGAACCGACGTGTTGAATTTACGATACTTAAAAAATAAATTTGGAAATTAAATAATAAGGCGCATTCGTCTAGCGGTTTAGGACACCGCCCTCTCAAGGCGGAGATCACGGGTTCGAATCCCGTATGCGCTACGAATTTTTGTTGTTGCGATTATTGTGGAACATGGCTTTTTTAAGCTACATCCTAATTTTATTTTTTGTGTAGTTTTATTAGTCACGGTTAATTTGAGTAAATTTTGTTCTTAAACTGCCGTACAAACTGCCGTAATTACTTTATTTTTTTTTATTATCAATTTTAATCTATCATTTTGGCTAAGTTCACACTCCAATAGTATTTAAAATGTAATTTCTATGGAACTAAACGAACACAAACGAGCCTTGCAAATTTTAGATATTCTTATAAAAGAATATCCATCTGTTCAACCCGCGCTTACTTATTCAGATGCTTTTCAATTACTAATTGCAACTATATTATCCGCACAATGTACTGATGAACGAGTTAATATCGTTACCAAAACTTTGTTCAAAAAGTATAAGAAGCCGGAAGATTATCTTAAAGTACCGCAGAACGAATTGGAGCAGGATATTTATTCAACCGGTTTTTACCGGCAAAAAGCAAAAAGTATCAGAAATTGCTGTTCGGAATTGATCGAAAAATACATCGGCAAGGTTCCCGAAGATTTTGATGAACTTACGAAGTTAAGCGGCGTTGGAAGAAAAACTGCTTCCGTAGTAGCGGGGAATGCTTTCGGAATTCCGGCTATTGCTGTCGATACTCACGTAAAACGTCTGAGTAATCTTTTAGGGTTTATCACCTCAGATAATCCTGATAAAATTGAAGCACGGTTGAAGGAACTTTTCCCGGAGAATGAGTGGATAAAATTATCGCATAGACTTGCATCCCATGGTAGAAAAATCTGCATTGCTAGAAGACCAAAATGTTTCGAATGCAGGATTGGAAATCTTTGTCCGAGTTTTAATCCGGAAATTAAAAGGAGTGAAAAATGAACGATATTCATCGTGATAGGGAATTTTGTCACAATATTTTACTTGAGTTTACCGAATCCGAAAGTTTAAGAAAGCATGCATATGCGGTTGAAGCCTGTGTAGTTGAATATGCTCGCAAATTTGGGGAAGATGAAAAATATTGGGGAAATGTTGCACTGCTTCATGATTTTGATTACGAAAAATATCCTTCGGCAGAAGAGCATCCTTACAAAGGTTCTGAAATTTTAAAAGAGCGCGGCTTCTCGGAAGAGTTTCGGAAAACGATTCTTTCTCACGCAGATTATACAAATGTCCCACGCGAAAGCAGCTTAGCTAAAGTTTTGTTTGCCTGTGACGAACTTGCTGGATTTATAACTGCAGTAACGCTTGTGCGTCCAAGCAAATCTATTGATGAAGTTGAAGTAAAATCAGTTAAGAAAAAAATGAAAGACAAAGCTTTTGCAAGATCGGTGAGCAGAGAAGATATCCAAAAAGGTGCCGAGGAAATGGGAGTAGATCTTAACGAACACATTCAATTCTGCATTGATGCAATGAAAAAAAGGAAGGATTTGCTGGGTCTATGAAACTAGGCGAAAAAGCTCAAGATTTTTTACTTTATGATCAGTATAATAAACCATTCCGGTTATCAGAAAATTTAGATAAAAATATTCTTCTAGTTTTTTATCCTAAAGATTACACAAAGGTCTGCACTGCTCAACTTTGCAGTTACAGCGAAAATTTTGATTTACTTATTCAATCCGGGTTTTATCCTGTTGCTATTAATATCGGTTCAAAAGAATTACATAAAAAATTTTCCGAAGATAATTCATTAAGGTTAAGAATTTTAAGTGATTCGGACAGCAGGGTAAGCAAAATTTATGGTGCATTAAATTTTTTTGGCATCAATAAGAGAAAAATAATCGGTGTCGATAAAAACGGGATAATAAATTATTCCGAAACCGTGCTTCCTTATAAATATGTTTCAGTTGAAAAAATACTTGAATTCAAATCTGGTAAAATTAAATGACATTTAATTTTGACTTGACAATATTGAAAAATACTCATTAAATTGTGTGCACAAAATTTCGGGAATCATTTTATAGAATAATTTGCTACATTTTTCATTATTAATTCTTAACCGTTTAAGAAATATTAATTTTAAAGTATTTATAATGGAGAAGTAATGACGCGCAAGTTATTCTTTTATGTTTCCCTTTTTTTATGTCAAATTTTGACGGCACAGGACTTCAAAGTTTTATCATCCACTTCGAATTCTTTATTTATAGAATACACTCCTGCTTATACAGATACAATCATAACTGAAAAGGATGGCAGAAAATACTTTGAGCCGGTTATTTTATACGGCGATATTGCTAATGTTAACAGCATTGGCGAAGCAAAATTAATCCAAAGAATTTTTAATGTCGGTGTCCCCAATGAATTCGGCAACACAATCCAGGTTGTCGAATCAAATTTTACTACTCTGAACGGACTGCTTGCTCAAGTGCCTTTTCCGGAAGAAGAATATGAACTTAGAGCGAGAGGCAGAGCTTTGCTTCAAAGCAAATATGGCTCTGTTCAAAAAGATATTGTTTCATTCGGCAGTTACGGGCTTGTAAGAAATCTTCCGGTTCAACAGATTTTGGTTTCTCCAGTTCAATTTGACTTCGAATCGAGATCTATAAAAGTATATAATCGAATTGTATTTAAGATAAATTTTTCAGCGCCTTCCGGTGATAGAGAAATTATTACATCTGAATTGCTGAGCGGAATGGTATTGAATTTTAATGAAGCAAAAAACTGGGGATTAAAAAGAGAAAAAAAAATAGCAAATACTTTAGATAAAGTATCAATCAACGGCAACTGGCACAGATTTCCTGTTTATGAAGAAGGTATTTATAAGATAGAAAGAAACAACTTACAGAACTTCGGAATTGACCCGAATACAGTGGATCCGAGAACAATAAAAATTTACAATAACGGCGGTTACTTGCTGCCTGAGCAGGTCGAGAAAGAAAGACCGCAAGGATTTCTCGAAAATGCTATCTTGGTTGTAGGGGAAGATGACGGGCGTTTCGATGAAGGTGATTATATTTTATTTTATGGCAGAGGTATAAGTTTCTTTGAGTTTCAGCCGGATTCCGGTATAGTTGGTAAAATAGCAAGAAACAGGCACTGGTTTTCCCGTGTTAATTATTATTGGATTTCTTCCGGCGGAAGTTTCGGAAAGAGGATGGCGGTTGAAAATTCGCTTCAGCAAAACAATCCAATTCAACAAAGCACAACTAAGCGTTTTATATGGAATGAGCATGATGATGTTAATTTGCTCAAATCTGGAAGAATGCTTTTCGGAGATGAGATTACAGCCTCGGAAAGATCCCGCACATTCGTTAATATGCTGAATCATCTTGTACCGAATACTACTATTAGTTATGATTTTCAATATGCTAACTTTTCTGCAACAAGTAACGACCATTGGCCTACTCTAACCATTGATGAAAACGGTACGGTTATTCACCAGCAAGTTTGGCCCGGCAGCGATGGAGCTTGGAGAAAAGGATGGGAGGATAGGAAACAGACTGTATTCAACGGAACGCTTCCGGATAATAGAAGTGTTCTTAGATTTGCATCGAGCAACACTTTCTCCGACATTTCAGGTTTTGTGGATTTCTTCACAATAAGTTACGATTCTTATTTAAACGCAGTAAATGATTCGATCATGATTTTCACCGAAGGTCAAGAAGGAATATTAGAGTTTACTGCAAAAAATTTCAGCAACAGCAACAATCATATTTTTGATCTTACGGATTTTGCTAATGTTAAAAAAATAAATCCTCCCGCAAATTGGATCAGCGGTGGACAAATAAAGTTCCAAGCTCAAAATCTAACTGAGGAGATACGTAAATATTTTGTAGTAAACGTGAACAGGTATAAAACTCCAAATCCGGCTGAAGTTGTCTCACTTGCGGGTCTCCGCGATGAGCTAACCGGTGTGGAGCATATAATAATTACTAATAAAACATTCTCGGAATCAGCGAACAGACTTAAAACGTTTCGTTCAACTCAAGCGAAGCATAGGCACAGTTCTAATGTTTATTATGTCGATGATATTTATCAAGAATTTTCCTGCGGAATTCAGGACCCTACTGCAATTCGGGATTTTATAAAATTTGCTTACGAGAACTGGAATACTGAACCTGAATATGTACTTTTGCTTGGAGACGGTGATTATGATTACTTCAATCTCGATGGCTACGGATTAAACTTTGTTCCTACTTATCAAACAAAGAATTCGCTTCACGAACTTGGTTCATATCCTTATGATGATTTTTATGCAAGAATAACCGGAGATGATTTAAAAGCCGATATTGCAATAGGAAGACTTCCAATTCAATCTAACGCTGATGCTGAAAAATATATTGATAAGTTGCTCTTCTATGAAACTCAAGTTGAAAAAGGACTTTGGAGAAATCTAATTACACTTGTCGCTGATGATGGTCTTACAGCCGACGGTGATGATCAGATGACTCATACACGGCAATCGGAACAATTGGAACAAAGGGTTATTCCCCAATCATTTAATAAAAATAAAATTTATTTGGCAAACTATCCTGCAGTAATAACAAGTGCGGGAAGAAGAAAACCGGAAGTGAATGATGCTATTGTTGATGCAATTAACAACGGGACATTGATACTAAATTTTATCGGTCATGGAAATCCTAAAATTTGGACTCACGAAGTCGTATTTGACAGAACTGTTAATATTCCGCTCCTTGATAACGAAAAGTATTTTTTCCTAAGTGCTGCTACATGCGATTACGGTAAATTTGACGATCCCACTCAGCAAAGTGCTTCCGAAGAGATGTTATTTCTTGAAGGGAGAGGAATGATTGGGGGATTTTCAGCCTCCCGTCCGGTTTACTCTGGACAAAATGCTGCTCTTAACGAAGAATTTTACAGAAACTTATTTACTCGTGCGGATGATAAACTTCCAAAAGCAATAGGAGTTGCTTATATGGAAACTAAAGCTAAACGAACGAATATTAACGATGAGAAATACCATCTTTTCGCTGATCCGGCAATAAGATTAAATGAACCTGAAGCTCAAGCACAGATCGATAAACTTAACGGTCAATTTCCAGATTTAAGCATTCAAGTTTCGGCATTGAGCAACACTTCGATAGAAGGAAAAGTCATGAAATCTGACGGAACCGTGGATACGGATTTTAACGGTGAAGCAATTATCGCTGTGTACGACTCTGAAAGGAAGGTCGATCTTCCGGAAATAGATTATTGGATGAATGTTGAGGGTGGAGTAATCTTTAAAGGCAGAGTTAGTGTTGTTAACGGAGTGTTTTCGACTAATTTTACAGTGCCTAAAGATATAAGTTATGAAAACAACCGGGGAAAAATTGTTGCGTATTTTCTAAACGGACAAAATGACGGAATCGGCTTTACAAATGAGTTTAGAGTTGGGGGTACCGATACTACTGCAGTTAGTGATCAGGGTGGACCGGAAATAGAAATATATTTTGACGATGTATCATTTGAAAATTCATATCTGGTGAACTCAAATTTCACATTGATTGTTAAACTAACTGACGAGACGGGGCTAAATACAACAGGTACAGGCGTAGGTCACAAACTTGAAGCAATATTAAATGATAATGAAGATAATGCCATTGATCTCTCAAATTATTTTGTCGGTGATTTAGATGCAGGAGGGAAGTCCGGTTCTGTAAATTATAGATTTACCAATCTTGATCCCGGCGAGTACAAAATAAAAATAAAAGCATGGGATGTTTTTAACAATAATGCAGAGGAGGAAAAATTCTTCTCAGTTGTAAGCGGGGATGATTTGGTTGTTCGAAACGTCGTTAATTATCCAAATCCTTTTAACTCAGAAACTACTTTTACGATGCAGCATAATTCGAATAATCCTATTGATGTGCGTATTCTTATCTACACTATTGCGGGAAGAAAAATTAAGGAAATTTCGAAACAGAGTATTTTGGAAAGATTTGTAAAAATCCCTTGGGACGGCAGAGATGCTGACGGTAATTTAATTGCCAATGGCACATATCTATATAAGGTAATCGTCGAATCTCAAACAGGGGAGTTCAAGGAAAATATCCTTGGAAAATTAGCCGTAATTAGGTAACATTGTAGATTGTCTAAAATTTATCGGCAATATTTTTTATTTGGAGGACTAAATATATGAAGCGTTTCATCAGATTGTTTCTGATAACATTAACTTTGATTGGATGGACTAATGTTAATTTTGCACAAGGCGAATCAGCAGTTCCTTTTCTCCTTCTTGCTCCGGATTCAAGAGCGGGCGGTATTGGAGAATCGGGTGCGGGTTTGGCGGACAATTCTGCTGCAATTTTTTGGAATCCAGCTGGTTTGGCATTTTTGACCGGTTCGGAAGTGAGCATTACTCACTCAAATTGGCTTCCGCAATTCAATCTTGATCTTTTTTATGATTATTTGACCTATCGACAATATATCGAAGAAATTAACGGTTCGGTTTCAGCAAGTATTACTTACATGAACTTCGGTGAATTTCAAAGAACAGGCTCGAACTCACCCGACGTTATTGAAACTTTCCGTTCGTTCGACGCGGCTATGACGCTTGGTTATGCAACCAAAGTTACAAATGATCTTGGACTTGGATTTAACTTCAGGTTAATCCACAGCCGTCTCTCAGACAAAGGTGCCGGTGAAGAACAAGGTTCAGGTGTTGCTACATCTGTTAGTTTTGACATTGCTGCAATGTGGAGACCGGAAAAACTTGATCTTCCTTTAATAGGTGATTTCGGCAACAGATTAAGTCTCGGTATGAACTTAAGTAATCTCGGTCCGGCAATATATTACATAGATCAAGCACAGGCTGATCCAATCCCTACTAATTTAAGGGTTGGACTTGCACTAAGATTGTTTGAAGACGAATACAACAAATTTACTTATACTATTGATTTCAGCAGAACTTTGATTGATAGAGATACTACAGGAAATCGTGACGAATGGTATGCTGCGATTTTCACCTCTTGGGGTAATGAAAACCCGCTGCGTGAAGTAAACACTTCTATGGGAATTGAATACTGGTACGGACAACCTAATGATTTTATGTTTGCAGTAAGAGCAGGTTACTTCTATGAAGATCCGTCATACGGTAACAGAAAATTTATGACACTCGGTGCCGGCATTCGGTATGATCTTTACGGATTTGATTTCTCTTACATAACAACGGATGTTTTTCCAGACGGAGAGAACCATCCTCTTTCGGACACTTTAAGATTCACCCTCCTCATCGGATGGGGAGAACAACCTGAACAAACAATGGGATTTCCACGCGGACTTTAATTTGGTATGAAAAAATATTTTGTAAATCTACTATCAGTGTTTTTTATATTGGGCAGTTTATCTGCCCAAAATTTTGTCAGCCGTTCCGTAAGCAATGGAACAGTAGAAGCAGTAAAATCGAGAGGTGATTTAAATATTCTGGCCGTAATGGTCGAATTTCAAGAAGACCGGGATTCAGAAACATATGGCACCGGGAAATTCGGTTCACATTATTCGAAAGATTATGGTACATCGATCCTCGATCCGCTTCCTCACGATAAACAGTATTTTGAAGATCACTTATTATTTGCAAAAAATTATTTCCGAAAAGTATCTCATGGCAATCTCGATATAGAATATATTGTTCTGCCTCAGATTTTCACAGTTTCTAAAACTATGAGAAACTATTCGCCACCGAACGAATCAGAGAATTTAGCTGAACTTGGAGAATTTTCTAAAGAAGTTTGGGAACTTGTCGCACAAAGTGAACAAGCACCAGATTTCAATGACTTCGATCTGTTCTTCATATTTCATGCGGGTGTAAGTAAAGGCGTTATCACTTCCGGCAGTCTTGGTTTGGAACGTGATCTTCCCTCGATTTATCTTGGGCTTGAATCATTTAGAAATATATTCGGAAGTGATTTTAATGGTATTAACACTAGCAAAGGCGTGATTACAAATACTGCTATTCTTCCGGAGACCGATTCAAGAGAGCAGCAAGGTTTCAGTGATACAGTACTTATAGAACTTACAATCAACGGTTATATTTGCGCAACAATCGGAAGTTATATTGGCATCCCTGATCTATATGACACAAAAACCGGAAAGAGTTCTATAGGAAGATTCGGGTTGATGGATCCGCAAGGATTTTATGCATATAACGGAGTTTTTCCCCCCGAACCTTCGGCTTGGGTCAAGAAATATCTTGGTTGGATTACTCCTCAAGTTATCACAAGTGATAAAGAAATATCCCTCATTCCTTACATTTTGAATCCCTCGGGAAATAATTCAGTAGTTCAAATTCCAATTAACTCGAAAGAATACTATTTAGTTGAGCGTCGTTCAAGAGATGGTAATAGTGATGGTTCGACAATTACTTACAAAGTCAATAATGAAATTAAACAAATAACTTTCCAAAATGATCAGGACGGCTTCAGATATTTTAATATCGATTCGCTCCAAGGCGTGGTTATTGATGTTGATGAATTCGATTGGGCGCTCCCAGGTGTTGATGAAGATGATGAGGATGGCGAGTTTGAGGATATCGGTTTAATTATTTGGCATGTTGACGAATCTGTTATTGAAGAAAATTTGGCTACTAATTCTATCAATGCAGATAGAAATAGAAGAGGTGTATTTGTAATCGAAGCGGACGGCATTTTCGATATAGGCGAAGACTTTGTTAATATTCTTACTGGATTGACTGAAACACGTGAAGCCATTAAGGAAGATACCTGGTACCCAAATAACCCCGCACGCTTGTATGAAAATATTTTCAACTTTGAATCCAATCCTCCGGCGGTTTCAAATCTTGGTATTAATTCTTTTGTTGAGATGAGGAATTTTAATATTTCAGATGGAGTTTATACTTTCAATGTTTCGTTTGGGAATGAGTTCGTTCAAAGAATCGGCAGTATTCAACTTGATAATTCGTTGCCTTATAATTGGATTGTTAATTCTGAAGTTCGGGATTCGAGTTTTTATGTTGGAACACCTATAAAAACTTTTTATGTCAATCTTAATTTTGAAATAAAACAAATTAATGCAATTAGTAATCATCAACCTGCATTAGTTAATCACAGACAAACCGACTATCTTATTTTAGCAGAACAGAATCTTTTGAAAATATTTTCTATTGATGATTTTGCAACCCCTTTTCAATTAGAGATGAATAGTGAAATTTCAGCGCCGATTACTGTGGTGAATTTTAATTCATCCGCAGGTACGGCGGAACTACTGGTTGGAATGTCCAGCGGTGAATTATTTAAATATAGACTAACTTTAACTCCGCAGGTAAACTTAACTGAATCCTCAAAATTGGTGATTTCTTCAGGTGAAGCAATAAAACAAATTTCAGCATCACCGGACGGAAGTTCGATTGTTGTGATCACAAATTCAGCTATTCATAATTTAAGCAACAGTGAAGTTATCAATAAAAATAATTTAAATTTTATTACACTTACGCAAAATGCAAACGTTGCTTACGATTACATCGCGCTGAGTGATAACGGAATGTTTTCATTTTCACAGACTGAACTTGAAACATCTTTACCCGGTATAAACTCCATCGAAAATATAGCACTAAGCAATATTGGGAATGACGGAAATAATTCTGTAATATTTACAAACGGCAGCAGGTTGTACGCGCTTAATGCATCAGGAGCTTTGAATGACAATTTCCCGGTAGAAGATGATTCAAGAAGCGGTTTGTCGCGCTATGTTTTAACTGCTGATATAGATTCTGACACCCACAGTGATATGTTGATTTTTACGGACGATGGAAGAATGAACATAATTTCCGGTGCTGATGGAAAAGTGTTATCCAACTACTTATTATCGATTGGTACTGCTCCTGCGGCAGCTCCTGTTATTTTTAATCGTAATGGAAAAATCGGTTTGGCAGTTCTTGATAATTCAGCCGTAATCTCGGTTTGGGAAATAAACGCTGACGCAGAAAAAATTGAATGGTCTGGTTTATATGGCAATAGTTTAAACCAATCATCTCTTAAAGCAGCTTCATCTTCGCAGAGAATTACGCAGTTCTTCCCAGAAACAAAGGCATATAATTGGCCAAATCCGGTTTATGAGAACGAAACTTTCATCAGATTTTTTATATTAGAAGAAAGCAGTGTTTCGGTAAAAATATTTGATTTAGCGGGTGAGCTGGTTGAGGATATACCTGCGCAAATTTTCCCCGGCGGATTTGATTCGGAAATTACCTGGGATGTTTCTAATATTCAGAGCGGAGTTTATTTTGCTCACATTCAAGCAAACTCTACAGTCAGCGGAAGCAGCGCTTCAAAAGTTATTAAAATTGCCGTCATTAAGTAGATCTTCGGAATTATCTCATGAAACGATTCTATAATTCAATTTTTTTAATATTTTTACCATTTAGCACTATATTTGCACAATTCAATGAATTTGAACCGGAATATACTTGGCTTACTCTCGAGGGTAAAAACGTAAAAGTTCATTTCCATCCAGAAGCTGAACGAACCGCACGTGTAGTTCTTAAAATTGCTGATGAAGTTTGGGGACCGATTACTTCCCTTTATGAATATGAACCGGAAACCGTTCATTACGTGATAAAAGATATTGATGATTATTCAAACGGTGCGACATTTTTCTTCGATAATAAGATTGAGATTTGGGCATCATCTCTGGATTTTGATTTACGAGGTTCTCACAATTGGCTTCGTAATGTTATATCTCACGAGTTTACGCACTTGGTGCAAATTCAAGCAGCTATGAAAATGGGGCGGGGAATTCCAGCATTTTATCTTCAATTGCTTAGTTATGAAGATGTGCGAAGACCTGATATTCTTTACGGCTATCCGAATGTTATTGTTTCATACCCGGTTGCTACTATCAACATGCCTGCTTGGTTTGCTGAAGGAACCGCACAATATATGCGGGAGGAATTCAATTACGACAACTGGGATTCACATCGTGATATGATCCTAAGGAGTTATGCTCTTGATAATAATATGCTTACCTGGAATGAGATGGGTGTCTTCGGCAAAACCAGTCTCGGAAACGAGTCGGTTTACAATTCCGGTTTTGCATTAACGAAGTATATCTCTCAAAAATATGGAGAAGATAAGCTGAGTGAGATTACTTACAAGTTGGGAAAATTAACGAACTTTACTATCGATGCAGCATTTGAAGATGTTCTTGGCAAGGACGGCAACGAGATTTATAACGAATGGTCATCATATTTGAAAAATGATTATAACAATCGTGTTGCCGATATTAGAACTAATCTGGTTGAAGGTGAAATTATTTCCGGAGTGGGATTCGGCAATTTCTATCCTAATTTTTCGGATGACGGCAAAAAGCTTCTATTTATATCGAATAAAACTGCGGATTATTTCGGAGCTTCAAGCCTGTTCTTATACGATTTAGAATCTAAAAAAGAGAAGCATCTTGTTTCAAATGTTCGGTCGACTGCAGAGTTCATACCGGGAACAAATAAAATTGTTTTCGCACAATTAAGTGAAGATAATCCCAATTGGACAAACATTCATGATCTTTATATTTATGATATTGATGAAGATGATTCAGAAAGAATTACATTCGGACTCCGCGCAAATAATCCGAGTGTAAGCAACGACGGAACAAAAATTGTTTTTGCTTATCAAAAGGACGGTACAACTAATCTTGCAACAATTGACATAAACGGGAAAAACTATAAGCGAATTACTTTGTTTGAGAACGGTGAACAAGTCTTTAACCCTCGGTTTTCTAATGATGATTCATACATAATTTTTGATTACAGTTATCATCATGGAAGGGATATTGCAAAAATCGATTCAAACGGAGCCAATCTTGAATTTATTTTTAACCTTGATCACGATGAAAGAAACGGAATTTTCGATAAGGACGGGAACTTGATTTACGCTTCTGATAAGACAGGAATTTTTAATTTATATTCATACAATCTTAATACTAAAACCGAAATTCAGTTGACAAACGTGCTGGGCGGCGCTTTTATGCCAACAGTTGACGAACAGGGCAATATTGTTTATTCAGGTTATAATTCCAGCGGATATAAGATTTTTCAACTTGATTACGAGAACCGGGAAAAAGTCGATCCTTCGAAGCGGTATGTTAGATTAAATAATCCACCGCTTGATACTTCCAAACCAAACGGTGATATTAAAAACTTTGACCTAAATGCTCTTCGTAACTTTGATGATTATAAATATCCGGATCAAGAGGCAAAAGATTATTCAGGCTTTTTCTCGAAGCTTACCTTTTTCCCTTTTATTCGATACGATAATTACAATCCGCAGACTTCAGGAATTGATAAACTAAAACCTGGTTTGTATTTAACTTCAAGCGATATTTTGAATAGATACAGCTTCTTTGCCGGTGGTGCTATCAACACAAGTCTTGAAAGGGATTTATTCTTAATATTTGAATATAGAAACCGCCTTCCACTACTTTATAATTTGGGTTTAAAACCTGACCTTTCAATTGAGCTTTACAGCATAAGCAGGGAGACAGAACTTGAGATTCCGTTTGGAGTTGATTCCACCTACACTCCACCGCGCTATGATTATTTAATTCCCACGGATGTAACCTATGATCTGTTCGAATTTGACATTGCTGCAAAACACAAAATTTTTGCTGCTGGAAATGAAGTTGAGTTCAGATTTGTATTCAGTCAATACACGGCTAAATTAGGTAGTTTTAAAATTCCGGGAATTAATGAGCTTTATCCAACAACAAAAGATACGTACTTTATAGGCAGGGCATTTAAATTTACTTACACTCATAATGGTTTACGCCCGCACGCATACGCAGATATTAATCCAATCGGAAGACATCTCGAATTGTTCTATGCTTATGAGTTAAACAAATTCAATGACGAAAACGAATATGTAGTTGAAGATGGTCTTTTAAAACCTTTGTATAATGATTATAAATTTCATTCACTTGAATTAAAATACCGCGAACACATTGAGACGTTCAAATATCATACATTGACTTTTCAAGCAAGGGCTGCTACTATATTCGGTCCCCCTGTTCCCGACTTTTTTGATTTTTACTTGGGCGGACTTGTCGGGATGAAGAGTTATCCGTTCTATGCCATTTCGGGAAATGAACTTGCATGGCTTAATTTTACTTATCGATTTCCCTTATTCAGAAGCCTTGATACTCGAATAGGACATTTGTATTTGGATAAAGTTTATCTATCAGTCTTTGCTGATATAGGAAATGCATGGACGGGAAATTCAATCCCCGCGATGGATGATTTCAAAAAAGGTGCCGGTGCAGAGTTAAGAATTAAAATGAATTCATTCTATCTGTTTCCGACGAGCATCTTCTTCAGCGCTGCTTATGCATTCGATGAACACGAACGTACTGTAAGAGGAGAATTAATAAAGTACGGTAAGGAATGGAGATTCTACGGCGGAATTTTATTTGACTTTAATTTCTAAACAGGCTGGTTATGTTAAAAAAAATTTTTGTTACCCTAATTTTTTCTTCTGTCGGAATATTTGCACAGGATACAGAAGAAAATAATTTTACCGGTTCACTTCATCTGGATTCAAAAATCGCATTCGAAAATACTTTAATAAATTTCGATAATTCTGATCAAAGTTCCGGCGAACGAAAATCGCCGTTTTTAGCCGGATTGCTTTCGTTTGTGATACCCGGTGCGGGACAAGCATATAACAGTGAGTGGTGGAAAACAGCAATTTTTATCGCAGTAGAAGCAGCGGTTATAACAGCCGCCGTAGTCTATGATGGAAAGGGAGACGATCAAACAGTCTTCTTTGAAAACTTCGCAGACCAGCATTGGTCGCCTTCTCAATATGCACAATGGACTATTGAAAACGCAACTACGATAAATCCAGCATTAACCGATGAACAAGTGGCTTCGTACAATATTTTTCAGAACGGATCTGTTAATTGGAATGAATTGAATGCACTTGAAAACGCTATCGGGCATTGGTATTCACATCGCCTAGCTCCTCTCGGTGACCAACAGTACTATGAAATGATAGGTAAGTACCCTCAGTTTGCTGCCGGATGGGATGATTTTGATCTTAACGAACCGTACACCTACGGCGATCCGCTTCCATCCAACTTTCATTATTATGCTGGTGAAAGAGGCAAAGCAAACGATTTTTACTCTGTGGCAAAAACTATGGTATCCATCACAATCGTAAATCATATTTTGAGCGCGGCAGAAGCAGCTTGGGGTGCCAGCCGATATAATAAAACCTTGGATGTGGAAGTTTCGATGTCAAAATTGAATCTTGGATATTACTCAGAATATTATCCTAAAATTAGTTTTACATATAATTTCGATTTATGAAAACGCCATTAGTGGTTATTGTTGGCAGACCGAATGTTGGAAAGTCAACTCTTTTCAATCGGTTAACAAAAACTCAAAACTCAATTGTTGATGATTACAGCGGCGTAACTCGTGATAGAGTGTACGGCGAGGTGGAGTGGAATGGAGAGAACTTCAAACTTATAGATACCGGGGGATTCGTTCCTTTATCCGATGAAATATTTGAAAGTGCAATACGAGAACAAATCCAAATTGCTCTAGAAGAAGCAGACGCAATTCTTTTTATAACAGATGGGAGAACCGGGATACATCCCATTGATCGTGAAATCGCGGATAGACTGCGGAAAACAGAGAAACCGGTTTTTGTACTTGTCAATAAATCTGATAATAATGAATTAGGTTTAAGCAAAAATGAGTTCTACGAATTTGGACTGTCTGATGTTTTCGATATTTCAGCTCTCAGCGGTAGAAATGTAGGAAACGTTCTTGATCAATTATTGAATGTGCTTCCCGAGTTCGACAACGATAGAACAGAAGATTTAAGACTTAAGATCGCAATTGTCGGTAAACCAAATGTTGGTAAATCTTCTCTTACAAATTCTTTAACAGGGATTGATAGAAGTATAGTTACGGATATCCCCGGTACAACGCGAGATAGTCTAGACACAGTGCTAAAATATTATGGCGAAGAAATTATCCTAATCGACACAGCCGGTCTGAGAAAAAAATCAAAAATTAGAGAGAATATAGAATTTTATTCGACTGTTAGAACATATAGAGCTATATCCGAAAGTGATGTTTCAATTGTTCTGCTGGATGCCAACCTCGGAGTTGAAAAACAAGATAAACAGATAATCGATGAAACTGTAAGAAGAAGAAAAGGATTGATAATTGCGGTTAATAAATGGGATCTTATTGAAAAAGAAACCAATACGGCAAAAATTTACGAGGATGCGATTAGAGAAAGTCTCGGGAAGATTGATTATGCCCCGATAATATTTGTTTCGGCTTTAACAAAACAAAGAATCTTCAAGTTGATCGACCTTGCAAAAGAAATTGAATCCGAAAGAAAGAAAAAAATTCCTACAAATCAATTGAATGATATACTTCTCCCGGAATTAGATAAAACTCCTCCACCAGCAACTCCAACGGGAAAGGAAGTAAAAATCCGGTTTATCAACCAAGTTGGTGAGAAATATCCAATATTTCTAGTGTTTGCTAATAATTCGAAACATATTCCCGATCATTATAGACGCTTTGTTGAGAAAAAAATCCGCCAGCATTTTGGGTATTTCGGGGTTCCAATCACAGTAAGCTTTAAGGACAGCTAAATCTATACAACCGATTTCAATTAAACGGCAAATCTATTATATTCATTAACTAAACTTGAGAAGATTTTTCCTATGCCGAAATTCGACAAAAAAAAATTGCTCTTCATCCTCGCTCTATTTCTATTCCAAAAAGTAATTAACGCATCAGATGAGTTAAATCCTAAGATTGATTCATTGAAGAATGTAATAGAATCTCAGGAAGGGCAGAACAAGATTTCGGCTTATATTAATTTAAGCGAAATATTATATCATAGTTCACTTTTAAAAAGTATTGAGATAGCCAAAGAAGGGATTGAGTACTGCAGACAAGTTCCCGATGTTCTAGGAGAAATAAAACTCCTCAATCAAGTGGGACTTAACTACAGAATTTTAGGTAATTATCAATTATCACTCGAAAATTATATCGAATCATTAAAGTTAGCCGAGGAATTAGATAACGAAAACTTAATTGGTGAAATAAACAGCAATATCGGTAATGTTTATAATTATCTTGGGGACATGCCAAAAGCCCTCGATTATTATGAAACAAGTTTGGTCATCAGACAACGTCTTCAGGATTCATTGGCGATAGCAAAATCACTGAATAATATCGGAAATGTTTACAAAGTAATTGATCAAAACGAGACAGCGTTGAACTATTTTAATGAATCGTTAAGACTTAAACTTGCTCACTCAGATAGTCTTCTTGCCATTTCTACTTTTAAAAACATCGGCAGCACATTGATAAATCTTAATCGATTAAATGAGGCGGAAAAATATTACAACACTTCTTATCAACTCGAATTAAGAATTAGTGATTCACTTGGAATTGCCAACAGTTTAATAATGTTGGCTGACTTATACATTAATAAGGAAGAATATTATAAAGCTCTAGAAGCAGTTCAAAATGCAAAACGGATTTCCGAAAAGCTTAATGCGGCATTTTTTATACTTCGCAGTCACTACTTGATAGCAGAAATAAATGAGAAACTGGGATTATATAAGAATGCTCTTAATGCCTTTAAGAATTATCAAACAATGAGCGACTCGCTGAATAACGTAGAAGTGAGAAAACATGCTATCGAACTTGATGCGGTGTTCGATAGGTACCAAAAGGATAAAGCTGTTAAGGAACTGGAAATTACTAGGCAGACACTTTTTAGAAATGTTTATTTTATTATAGCCATTTTAGTTATCATAACCGCAACAATTATTTATATCCGTTACCGTGAGAAAGCAAAAATTTCAAAGGAGATTATCGAAAAAAATAAAGAACTTGAAAGTGCTATAGAAAAAGCCGAAAAAGCAAATGAATTGAAATCGGACTTCCTCGCACAGATGTCTCATGAAATCAGAACACCGATAAACACTATTCTTAATTATACTTCTCTGCTCAGAATAGAATTTGAGGACAAATGTTCTCCGGAACTTAAAGGAAGTTTTAACTCAATTGAGAACGGAGCGAAGAGACTACTAAGAACAATAGATTTGATATTGAATATGTCGGATATCGAATCGGGAACCTTCGAGGTTATTAAACGAGATCACAGCTTGAACAAAGATATAATTCAACCTGTTCTTGATGAATTCAGATCTTACGCTAATAGCAGAAATCTCGAACTTAAATTTGACCATAATTTAGAAAATGATATAGTTAACGTTGATGCATATACAATAACACAAACATTGGTTAATCTTGTTGACAATTCCGTCAAATATACGATGGAAGGAAGCATAACTATTAAAACTGAATTGATTAACGGGTACAAATCAATTTCTGTTTCGGACACGGGAATTGGAATTGCACCGGAATATCTGCCGGAATTATTCAGTAAATTCTCACAAGAAGAGCATGGATACACTCGAAGATACGAAGGGACCGGATTAGGACTTGCATTGGTAAAACAGTACTGCGAAATGAACGGTGCAGAGATAAATGTTGAAAGTGAAAAGGGTGTTGGTACAACTTTTACAATAATATTTGACGGTAAAAAGTAAAAATGAGAATAATTGTTGTAGGCGGGAATGCAGCTGGGCCAGCAGCAGCGGCAAAAGCAAAACGTGTGAACCCTGATGCCGAAATAATAATTTATGAGGCGGGATCATTTATATCGAGCGGTACTTGTGAAATGCCGTATTTGCTGAACCGTACGATTGATGATTATAAGAAAATAGTATTTTTCACACCCGAATCTTTTTTTGAAAAGAAAGGTGTTGATGTAAAAATCAATCATCAAGTCGCGAAAATAAATCGATCTAACAAAACTGTTACAGTAGTAAACAGGAATACGAATGAAACATACACCGACAGATACGACAGACTAATTTTAACAACCGGTTCGAGAACAAAATATCCACCATTTTATAAAGACGAAATTAAAAATCTATTTACGCTTAAAACAGTTTCGGATTATCTAAAAATTGAAAATTATGGTCTAGATTCGATAAAAAATATTGTAATAATCGGTTCTGGCTATATCGGTTTGGAGTGTGCTGATGTTCTTAAAAGTATAAACAAAAATGTTACAATAATTGAGAAAGAGTGTGATCCATTTCCATCGGCTGATGTAGAGATAAGGAAATTAATCTTAGATTCAATAAAATCGAAGGATATTGAATTTATTGGTTCTGCAGGTAATCTGAAGTTTATCGAATCAGATGGTCTTTTTAAAGCGGTAAAAGTTCATGGAAGAATAATTGAAACTGATGCAGTTATTGTATCGATTGGTTTCGAACCAAATAACTCGCTTGCAGTCGGTGCCGGAATTAAGATTGGGAAATTCGGGGGTATTATTGTCGATAAAAGATTACGTACATCGGATCAGTTTATATATGCCGCCGGTGATAACGTTGAGGTGGAGAACTTTATTACAAGAAAACCGGATTATATGCCGATTGCGACTATCGCACATCAACAAGGGCATATAGCAGGAGCAAATGCAGCAGGTGAAAATAATCATTTTGGAAGTGTAGTTAAAAATATTTCAGTAAAGTTGTTTGATAGTATATACGTGCAGGTCGGATTGAATTCATCAGAAGCTTCAACTATATTCCCGGGATCAATTTCAATTTCAACGGTTTCCAATAATCTCATTCATGTGATACCACAAAGCAGGAAAATATTCGGAAAACTTATCTTCGATAAAAATTCAAAGAGAATTTTCGGTGCATCATTCCTGGGTGATAAGGAAGTTGTTGGTTACGGAGATATGATTTCGGCATTCATAAAAAATAAACTACTTATTGATAATCTATCGGGTATTGATTTTAGTTACACTCCACCGGCAGCTCCGTTTATAAACATCTTATCGTTGCTCGAAAGGAAAGCAAAGGAAATATCATAATGAATAATTTTACTCTTGTTGAAAATCCTCTTATAATACGAGATATGACATATCTTCGTGATAAAGAAACGAAAGAATACCAATTTAGACTTGCTTTAAGAAGAGTCGCTTATTCTCTGGCGATTGCAATCAGTAGCGAATTCGAGATGGAAGAAAGAGAAGTGATAACGCCTTTAGAAGTAACTTCAGGATATAAACTTAAACAACAGATTGTGTTGGTGCCTGTTTTAAGAGCTGGGTTAAGCTTGGTTAATTCTTTTATTGAAATGATTCCTGATGCGAAGGTCGGGCACATCGGTCTGCAAAGGGACGAAGAGACTCTTGAACCAATTGATTATTATTACAAGACACCCAAGAATTTGGAAATTTCTAAAGTGATAGTACTTGATCCAATGCTTGCAACAGGGGGAAGCGCTTCTGCTGCGTTTACTTTTCTTAAAAACCGGGGTGCAAATGATTTGATATTAGCATCTTTGATAGCTGCTCCCGAAGGAGTTAAGAAATTAAACAAAGATCATCCCGATGTAAAGATTTATACTGCCGCGTTGGATAGGGAGTTGAACGAGCAAGGATTTATACTCCCCGGACTCGGTGACGCCGGAGACAGAACGTTTGGTACGCTGTAAATTTTTAATAATTCTAATTATCATTTCAACACGGCTTCCGGCTCAAACCTACCCGGATTATATGGTAAATTATCTTCTCAAAGCAGGTATTGATAATATTCTCTCCCAAAATTATGACCAAGCACTGGAAAAATTTATTAGACTCGAGAATGATTTTCCAGCAATTCCTCTGGGAAAAATATTTCAGTCAGCTGTATTGATAACAAAAGCCGTCGATTATAATAACTTCGAAGATGATAGAAAGATCCGTCAGCTGCTTGATAAGGCTGAAGAGCAAGCAGACAGTCTCCTGGATATTAGTGATTCAAACGTGTGGAATCATTATTATAAAGCACTTGCCGTTGGATATCAAGCTTATTTCAGCGCATTAAAATCGGATTACTTTGATGCTTTCTCAACTGCATTAACTTCACTTGAGCATTTTGAAATTTGTCTAGAAATTGATTCGTTATTCTATGAATCTTATACTGCACTTGGATCTTATTTTTACTGGAAATCTGCAAAAACAGAATTTTTAAATTGGCTGCCGTTTTTCGAAGATGATACTGAAAACGGTATCAACTATCTGAAAGAAGCTGTCGAAAATTCTGTGTACCATAAACACCTTGCTGCAAATTCACTTATATGGATATACATTGACCGGGGAAAGTATGATAAGGCTGTTTCGCTTGCAGAAATGTTTTTGAAAAAATATCCCAATTCAAGATTTTTTTTGGAAGGGGCAGCACGTGCGTATGAAGAAATAGAAAAGGAAAAAGCTATTGAATATTATCAACAAATGCTTAAATCCCTGCCGGCTAACATTCCATCGATTGTAATAAACAGAGTAATTTTACTTCACAAAATTGCAATGCAGTATGAAAAACTTGACGATAAGCAAAAAGTTCTGGCACTTTGTGATGAAATTTTGAGTATAAAGATCGATGATGAATATATTTCTAAATTGGAAGGAAGATTGGATAGAGTTGAACAACTCAAAAAAAGATTTGCGGATAATGATTAGATTTGCTGAGTTGATTTTTATTATCGAATAATTTATTTAATGGATTATGGCTGAGGCAAAATTACTTAAGGATGACGAACTTAAATTTATGTACGATAAGCTTCTTGAAAGCTGCCGGAAAAATCTGCCCTCGGTCAATGAAGACTTACTCGAAAAAAGTTTCAGATTAAGTTTCGAAGCTCATAGAAACGATTTTCGTGCATCGGGTGAGGCATATTTTCACCATCCTTACGAAGTAGCACACATTGTTGCAGAAGAAATTCCTCTTGATGATATCTCTGTGATTAGTGCTCTTCTTCACGATGTTGTCGAAGATACAGATATTGATCTCAAGTTTATTGAGTCCCAATTTGGCAAAGAGGTTGTTGAAATTGTTGACGGGGTCACTAAAATAGGCGGCGTATTTAAGGATCACGAAATATCTCAAGCTGAAAATTACCGTAAACTTCTGCTTTCGATGGTAAGGGATGTTAGAGTAATCTTGGTAAAATTTGCGGATCGCCTTCACAACATGCGAACTCTAGAATTTGTTAATCCAACTAAGCAGAGACGGATAGCTAAAGAAACTCTTGAAATTTATGCACCGTTTGCTCACAGATTTGGTCTTGGAAGAGTAAAGTGGGAATTGGAAGATCTTGCTTTTAAGTATCTTAATAAGGAAGCATATAATGAGCTTGCAAGAAAAATAGCCGATAAAAGGAAAGAGCGTGAATCTTACATTAAAAAATTTTCAAAGCCAATAATTGCTCAACTCGAAGAGCATGGAATTAAATTCCAAATCGGAGGAAGACCAAAGCATCTCTATAGTATTTACCGCAAGATGATTCAGCAGAATTTATCTTTTGAACAAATTTTTGACTTGCTTGCAATTAGAGTAATTCTTGAAGAAAACGATCCGAACGAATGTTATTATGTCCTTGGGGTTATAAACCAGCTTTATACTCCCATCCCCGACAGATTTAAAGATTATATTTCCATCCCCAAGAAAAACGGTTATCAATCAATTCATAATACTGTTATCGGGCTAGATGGAAAACTAGTCGAGGTTCAAATCCGTACACGTAAAATGCATGAAATTGCCGAGCGCGGTGTTGCAGCTCACTGGAAGTACAAAGAGAATATTGCTTCAGCAAGCAAAGATCTTGAAGATTGGGTTAATTGGATTAGGGATATTTTTGAAAACTCAACAAAAGACGAAGCAACAAGAGAAATTTTAGCAAGTTTCAAACTCAATTTATATCAAGACGAAATTTATGTATTTACTCCTCAAGGTGACTTAAGAAGACTTCCACGCGAGGCAACTCCTGTTGATTTCGCATTTGAAATTCACAGTAATGTTGGTTATCACTGTATCGGTGCGAAAGTTAACGGGAAAATTGTACCCCTTGATACAACTCTCATAAGCGGCGATCAAGTTGAAATAATTACATCAAAAAATCAACATCCGAACAAAGGTTGGCTGCAATTTGTTGTAACACACAAAGCAAAATCGAATATTCGAAAGTACCTTAATAAAGAAGCCGAAAAGATTGTTGATAACGGCAGAGAAATTTGGGAAAAGAAAGTTAAGAAACATAAACTTTCCTTTAACTCTGATGAATTGAACCGGCTCGTCCGTAAACTTAAGTTTGATAATCATAGCCAGTTTTTTAAAGCCGTTGCTCAAGGTAAATTGAATGTTGATGAAGTGCTTAATCCAAAAGTTGAAGATGCAGAGGAACAAGAAAATAGACTTGAATTTGATAACTTTGCTACACTTGCCCGCACTTCAGCAGGCGGTGTGATAGTTGAAGGGGAGCATAAAGGAATTCCTTATAGTTTTGCTAAATGCTGCAACCCTATTCCGGGTGACCCAATTATCGGTTATATAACCATTGGTGAAGGGATAAAAATTCATAAAAAAAGATGCAAAACCTTGATTAATTTGGGTAAAGAAAACGAAGAAAGATTGGTTCCAGTCAAATGGCCGGAATCGCCGGGGCAAAAATTCGTTGCAGGAATTGCCATTAAAGGTGAAGATAGACCGGGAATTTTAAACGATATCTCAAACACAATTACTTCATATCAAAATACAAATATTAAATCAATCAATCTCAACACGAACGATTCGCTTTTCGATGGAACGATTACTTTATATGTTGAGAACCTGGAGCATCTTACAGACATTATAAACAGATTAAAGAAAAACGGAGCAATATATTCTGTCGAAAGATTTGATTTTTCTGCATAAATGAAGACCGAAAAACCAAGAATTTTAGCCATTGATTACGGAGCACGAAGGATTGGAATTGCAATCACTGATCCATTGCGTTTATTTTCAATTCCCCTTTTAACTATTCCGAATGATAAAGATCTATGGAGCAACTTGCTCCACATTTTTGATTCTTATGAAATTGAAACTGTGGTAATTGGCTACCCTTTAAAAGAATCTGGCGGAAGATCTTCTTCAACAGAAATGGTTGAAAAATTTAGAAAGGAACTAGAGAAAAAAATTTCTCAGAAAATTTTATTTGTTGACGAGCGCTACTCTTCAGAAATCGCACAACAGAGAATCTTGGAAACTGTGCCTTCAAAGAAAAAAAGGAAAGATAAGAATTTGATTGATAAGAATGCTGCAGCTGTAATCCTCCAATCTTATCTTGATGGAGCATAAAAAATAATTTATATGAGGTTTTTTTTAAGTGTTATTTTATAATTGACATTTTTTTGTTTATAGACTATTTTCGACAAAGAATTAAACCAAAAATGGGAGCAAATTTATGACACTTGACGCACTCGGGATGATCGAAACCAAAGGACTGGTCGGTGCAATTGAAGCTGCCGATGCAATGGTAAAAGCTGCAAAAGTTGAATTAATCGGCAAAGAAACTATCGGCGGTGGTTATGTTACTGTAATGGTTCGCGGAGATGTGGGCGCCGTTAAAGCAGCAACCGATGCGGGAGCAGCAGCTGCTCAACGAGTAGGAGAACTGGTTTCTGTTCACGTAATTCCACGTCCTCATACAGATGTAGAATTAGTTCTGCCAAAAAGGCAAAAATAATTTTAAGCCATGGAATTCGCATTAGGACTAATAGAAACTAGAGGTCTGGTTGGTGCGATTGAAGCTGCTGATGCAATGCTTAAAGCAGCTAATGTTAAACTTATCGGAAAAGAAAAAAGTACTGCAGCCCTTGTTACTATAAAAGTGATAGGTGAAGTTGCTGCAGTGCAATCAGCTGTTGATGCAGGTGCGGCTGCAGCCCAAAGAGTCGGGGAATTAGTATCAACTCACGTTATTCCTCGCCCTGCCAAAGAAATTGATCTCTTAATCGAGCGATCCGAAATGGTAATTTCGACAGAAAAAAAAACATCAACGGGTAAAGGAAAGTCGAAAAGAAAGAAAGTGGTGCAGGAAGAATCCTTATTCGATGATGTAGATGAGGAAAAAGTCGATTTTATACCTCAACCACAAGAGGAAATTATTGATGAGGAATCAGAGTTAATTGAAGAAGATGAAATAACTGAATCAGAAATTGAATCCGATGAATTTGAAGAAGGTGAAAGTGAATCCGATTATGAAGAGGGCGAAGAAAGAGAAAAGTTCGATTTTGATCAACTCGAGATCATGAATGTTCATCAGTTAAGGCGCAAAGCTAGAAGCATTGAGAATTTCCCGATTAAAGGCAGAGACATTTCGAAGGCGAATAGAAGAACTCTTCTTGATTACTTTAGGGAAATAAGTTGATTCTGACGAAATATTAATTTTCAAAACTCCACAACTCGTGGAGTTTTTTTATATTTATTGATATGAAACGAAAAATATTTTCAATAGTGCTGGTTGTGAGTTTCTCGATTGTTTTATGGGGTTTTGTATCCTTATCACGAGATTTTTTTACGACTGTATCAATCCCCGTTTCAATCGAAAATATCCCCGAAGGTTACATAGTCGGCTATCAATCCGAGGATAAAGTTGAAGTGAGTATTAAAGGTTACGGCTGGCAGCTGGCATCGATAGTGTTAGGGAAAACAAACGAGTTTATGATTTCTGCGGATTTAGCAAAGGGAATTCAGATAAAGAATACTCAGAATGCAATTCAGAACAATCCGTGGCTTGCATCTAATCTTGTTGTTGTTGATATCACGCCGCCTAATATCGAGTTCGAGGTTGAACCGGCAGATACTAAATTAGTTGCCGTTCGTCCACAGCTTGATATTGAGTTCAGCCCCGGTTACGGTTTAATTTCTCAAATAACTGCCGACCCCGACTCGGTAAATATAATTGGGCCTGCTTCTTTTGTAAATACAATTGAGTATGTAAACACAAAAAATCTATCTTTATCAAAAATTGAAAATGAATTTTCTGGCTTTATTGAGTATGAACCAATTAATAAAATAAGGTTTTTATCTCCCGGATGTATTGTTCGTTTTGATGTTCAGAAAATAGTTGACAAGACTTTTGACGGAATTCAAATTATTCCAAGCGGAGTCCCTCCTGAACAAGAGCTTAGTTTCATTCCCGCCAAGGTAGATGTTGTACTCCGAGGGGGAATTAAAATTTTAGGTAGAATGAGTTCGAATGATATTTCAGCAACGATTGCATTCAAGGATGCTTTGAACGATACAATTGGTGCACTGCTGCCTAAAATTGAAATCCCGGAGAACACAACCTTAGTGGATATAAAACCCCGACGTGTAACTTATATAATAAAACAATTCTGATATGCTAATAACATTTGAAGGTCTCGATTTTTGCGGTAAATCTACCCAAATCAAATTGCTTAAAGATTATCTCGAAAATAAAAAACAAAAAACGGTTTTACTTATCCGTGAACCCGGAGGTACAAATATTTCGGAAAAAGTTCGTGAATTGCTGCTCGATAAAAAAAACAAAGAGATGTTTATCGAAACCGAGCTCCTCTTATTTTCTGCAAGCAGAGCACAACTTGTTAGACAAATTATAATACCTGAAATCAGAAAAGGAAATTTTGTACTTTCGGATAGATTTCATGATTCGTCGATTGCTTATCAAGGCTACGGGAGGGGACTAAAAGTAAGTACTGTAAAGGATATTCAGAGTTTTGCGATAGGCGATGCTCTTCCTTCGGTAACTTTTTTCATCGATATTCCAATCGAAGAATTTATAGAAAGAAGAGATCATAGAAAAGGTTCCTCGCTTGATAGAATTGAAAATTCAGATATCGAGTTTTATCAAAAAGTCCGCGAGGGATATTTGAAATTGTGTAATGAAGAGGAACGGTTCGTGCTAATTAATGGTATAAACCAGATTGAAGAAGTACATAACGAAATCATCAGTTACTTAAATCAAAAAATATTCGAAACAGAAAAATGAAAAGTAAATTTAATTACCTGCCGATTTTTATATTGGTTTTGATAACAGCCGGATTTGTTAAGCAAGATTCCGATAGATATTACCAAATCGCAAAGAGCATTGATATTTTTGGTAGAATCTATAAGGAAGTAAATACAAATTATGTTGATCAAGTTGATCCGGAAGAGTTTATGCTCGCCGGTATTAAAGGAATGCTCAATTCGCTTGATCCTTATACAGTTTATCTCGATCAAACATCGCAAAAAGATATGCACGCAATTACCTCGGGGAAATACGGTGGTATCGGTGTAACTGTCGCACTTCATAACGGCAGAGTTACTGTTGTAGATTTGATTGAAGGTTACTCTGCCCAGCGTCAAGGAATTATTATCGGTGATGTAATAATAAAAATTGACAGCACTGAAATAAACTCTTCAAACTACGAAAAGCTGGGAGATTTTTTGAAAAAAGAACCCGGAACTGAAATTACAGTGGTAATAGATCGGGAAGGAATTGAGCATCCGCTTGTTTTCAATCTCATTAGCGAACAAATCGAAATTAAAAATATCACTTACTACGGATTCGTTCCAACTGAAAGCAACAATGCCTACATTAAGCTGAGCGGGTTTTCTAGAACTGCCGGCAACGAACTAAAAAATGTTATCGAAGAGTTAAATGAGGCAAAGGAAATTGAATCAATAGTCCTTGACCTAAGAGGTAATCCGGGAGGATTGTTGGATGCGGCGGTATCTGTTTCGGAAAAATTCCTCGAACCCGATTTGTTAATTGTATCCGTGAAAGGTCGTGATCAAAGCAGATCAACAGAATTCTTTTCAAAAGAGCAGCCCGTTGCTAAGGATAAAAAATTAGTCGTTCTTATAGACAACGGTTCCGCATCAGCCTCGGAAATTGTCGCTGGTGCGATTCAAGATCATGATCGCGGAATTATACTCGGCACCGCTTCATTTGGAAAAGGATTGGTTCAAACAATTTTTCCGCTTCCCTATAATACATCACTAAAAATGACTACTGCAAAATATTACACGCCGAGCGGAAGAAGCATTCAAAAAATAGATTATTCAGAGAATAACAAGGTTTTTGCAGAACCGGATTCGCTAAAGATCGAAGGCTATCAAACGGATAACAAACGAACCGTATTTTCAGCCGGTGGAATTGAACCGGATACAATTGTTACATCAGCCGGAGAATCCCAAATTATCAAAAATCTTCTTGCAAAAGGAATGTTCTTCAAGTTTGCGACAAGATATTATAACAATAACAATGTTGTTAATATTGATTCTCTTAAAGATCATGAAATCATTGATGATTTTTTAAGCTTTGTAAAAGAGAACGAATTCGATTACCGAACTAAAGCCGAGAATTTGTTGGATCAACTCATGAAAAATTCTGAGAAGGATGATAATTTGGCTCAACTTGAAGAGCAGTTACTCCAGATAAAAATTAAATATGCCGAATTGAAAAACAAAGAATTGCTTGAGCATAAAAATGAAATTCTCGTTGAAGTAAAAACGGAAATTGCAGCAAGAATCGGCGGACGAAGCGGCAGAATCGTTGAATCATTAAAATACGATGGTCAATTCAACGCTGCAGTATCGATTGCAAATAATATTAACTCTTACAACAAATTGTTGAAAATTGATTATTGATAATATACTTGATTTACTCCCGGTAATAATTGGTTTGATTGCCGGAATCCTTTCCGGTCTTCTTGGGATTGGAGGAGGAATTATCTTCGTACCATTTTTATTATTTTACCTTCCGATAGAACTTGGCACGCGCGAATTGCTTGTCAAACACAGTGTTGCTACTTCTTTATTTGCCGGGGCGTTTTCCACAACAAGTTCGGCTGTTAATCATTACTTGAGAAAAAATGTAATTAAGAAAGAAGCAATTCTTCTCGGAATAGGCAGTGTTGCCGCTACGATTCTCTTCCATTATTTTGTTGTTAAAGTTGATGCGGTAATTATTTCGTATGTAATAATATTTCTGCTGCTTTTTATACTTTCGGAAAATTTGTTTTTTAACGGAAGGTTTGAAATCACTGCCGAGATACCTAAATATTATCTCCTGTTGTTTGGATTAGCCATGGGTTTTATCTCAATACTTACCGGACTTGGCGGAGGAGTGCTTGCCGTACCGGTTTTTACATATTTTTACAGAATCGATATAAAAAAAGCCGTCGGTACATCTTCGGTTGTCGTTGCTTGTACGATGATGTCGGCAGCATTTATGCATCTAGGAATAAGCGATTCTTCTCTGGTAGTTGTTTCGACTGGACTTTTAATGGGGATTAGTGCTGTGGTCGGGGCTTTTATTGGTGTGGGAATGACCGCAAGGGTTTCGGATACTACAATAAGAATTATTTTTTCGATATTTTTAATAATTACTATAATTAAGCTATCTTTTGATGTATGGTTCAGCTAAAATTAGTTATTAATAAAAATCCCTTATTCGATAAATGCCCCGAGTGCAAAGAGGTAGCTACACTGCATCGTTCACGTGCAAGGAATATTGTAGAAAGTTTTATAAAAAGATTCACATTTTTCAAGATCTATAGATGCACTAAATGCGGTTGGAGGGGATATAGATCAACCTTAGCTTTCACAAAAGCCTCGGCAAAAACCTTGTTTTTTTATATCCTATTAGCTGCTGTTACAGCAATTGTTGTCCGCTTCGTCATCGCGAAATTCATAAAATAATCTATTTGGATTAAATGGAACTTACACTCGCCCTTCTTTTTAAAAAGGAATTGTAAATAATTAATTAAAAGATTTATTTTTTCGAAAACATTTTTTGATTTGGAGGATTAAATATGACAGAGACAAAGACTCAATACGAATTTAAAGCCGAAATAAAACAGCTGCTTGATATTCTTGTTCACTCGCTTTACACAAACCGCGAAATATTTTTACGGGAACTTATTTCTAATGCATCAGATGCTCTCGATAAAATCAGATTTGAATCTAATAGGGGAACGGAAATTATAGACAAAGAACTTCCTCTCGAAATTAAGGTGAATTTTGACAAAAAGAAGAAATTACTTTTTGTTGAGGATACAGGCATCGGAATGACAAAGGATGAAATAATTACGAATATAGGAACTATAGCAAAATCGGGATCAGCCGAATTCATAAACCAGTTGAAAGAGAACAAAGAAAACGCTGGCAGTATCATCGGAAAGTTCGGAGTAGGGTTTTATTCGGTATTTATGGTTGCGGAGAAGGTTGTTATTAAAACAAAATCCTACAAAGCTGAAGAACCGGCGTACGAATGGATTTCTGATGGCTCGGGAAGTTATGAAATTGCTGAGACCGACAAGAAATCCAGAGGAACTGTGATTGAAATTCACTTGAAAAAAGATGCTGAAGAATTTGCCGAGAAATATAGGTTGGAACAAATAATTAAGAAGCATTCAAGTTTTATTTCATTCCCTATCTTTGTAGAAAAGGAAAGGGTAAATACAATTCCCGCACTTTGGCGTGAACCAAAGACAAACATAAAACCCGAACAGTACACAGAGTTTTATAAATTCCTCACTTACGATAACGAAGAACCTTTTGAAGTAATTCACAAAAGTGTAGATGCACCAATACAATTCAGCAGTCTTTTATTTATCCCGAAAAAGAATTTTGATTTCTTTGGGATCAACAGGGAAGATTACGGATTGGATTTATATGTAAGACGAGTTTTAATTCAGCATCAAAACAAGGATTTGCTCCCGGAATATCTCAGCTTTGTTAAAGGGGTTGTAGATTCCGAGGATCTTCCCCTTAACATTTCGCGCGAAACTCTTCAAGAAAACATTATATTCACAAAAATTTCTCAAAGTGTAACTAACCAAGTTCTTTCACATTTAATAAAACTTGCAAAAGATAATCCTGAGAAATATCTCGAATTTTGGAAAGAGCATGGTAAAATTTTCAAGATGGGATATTCAGATTACCAAAACCAAGAAAAGTTCTTGGAGTTGCTGAGATTTAATTCATCGTTTAACGAGAAAGCTGATGATGTTATTTCGCTTGCAGATTACGTAGAAAGGATGAAGAAAGACCAAAAAGAAATCTATTATATCTCGGGCAGCAGTAGGGAGTCGATAACTATCGATCCGCATCTTGAGATATTCAAACTAAAAGGTCTCGAGGTTCTTTATCTTTATGAACCGGCTGATGAGTTTGTTATTTCTTCAATTATGAAGTACAAGGATTATGAATTCAAATCAGTTGATCAAGTTGATTTAAAAAAGTTGAATAAACTTGATAACGTTGAAGAGAAAAAAGAATCCGAAAAATTAAGCAGCGATGACGAACTCCATTTTTCAAGTCTACTTTCGCATATCAAAGATATTTTAGGCGACAAAGTAAAGGAAGTGCGGGTTAGCGAGAGATTGAAAGATAGTCCCGCTTGTTTGGTAAATCAGGATAACTCGATGTCTGCTTCAATGCAGAAAATAATGCATATTATGAACAAGGATTCTTCAATTCCTCAAAAGATTATGGAGGTGAACAAGGATCATAAACTTATAAGAAATTTGCTCCGCGTTTTCAAAGCCGATAAGAACGATCCTTTCATCGGGAACGTTGCCGAACAGTTGTATGAATCGGCTCTGCTGCTGGAAGGTTATTTAACGGATCCTCATAAATTAGTGAACCGGATTAACAATTTGCTTAACGACTCAAGCGATTGGTACACTGAGGTCAAAAAGATAAATTAATATTTTCCGAGAGCCCCGTTAATTAGCGGGGCTTTTTGTTCTCTTGAATCTAATCTTAGGAAAACTAGAATGGGAATATAATTCTTCGATTGATTCGTAATCTTTTAAATAATAAGCCGTGACTTTATTTCTGTTCTTCACCATCCAGCTTAATGCAATTTTTATCTGTTCCAAATCTTTCTGAGCGACTTCGTTAAAAACTTGAACGTTCTTCTCAAAATAATCGGTCAATGCAGAATCAAATAAATTCTTATCGGCAAAAAAATCCTTAACAAAGAGTTTCCCTTCTAAAAGAAGAAGATAATCTTTTCTTTCTTGATCGGAAATTTCAAGCAAAACTTTAGCCTTGTTTATCGGTTCCGCAAGAATTGATGCTCTATTTAATTGACTTAAAATTAAATTTACTGTGTCTCTTATATTAGCTGCTTCTTCGTATTTTTGTTCGGCAGAAAACAGTTTCATTTTATTCAGCAGACGGTTCACAGCATCTTGATTATTTCCGCAGAGAAAATCATAAGCTCGATCTAACTCAGTCATGTATTCTTCCTTTGTCGATGCTGAAGTACATGGTTCCAAGCATCTTTCAATATCACTTAAGTAACATTTTTTCCCTTTCACAAATTCTTTTTCGCTGCATTCACGGAGTTTGAATGTACGTTGAACAATTTCTACCAGCGCCGAGACAGTTTCCCGGTTTGGATAAGGGCCGAAATAATCGTTCCCGTCAAAATCGAAATTCGAGCTCGGAATAATCATTGGTGCTCTACTTTCCACTGTGGATTTTATGAACAATTGAACCGGATACTTTTTTAATTGAAGGTTCAGCTCCGGATTATGATGTTTGATAAGAATTGCTTCTGCTAAAAGTGCTGTTAATTCGGTATTTGTTGTTTGAAATCCTAATCGTGATGCCTTTCTGACAATTTTCTTTGCTTTCGAGGGGGCATAACTTACAAAATAGCTATTAACCCGTTTCTTTAATGATTTTGCTTTACCGATGTAAATAATTTTTTCGTTCTTATCTTTGAAGAAATAGATTCCGGGTTCATCAGGAACGCTTTGAAAATCTTCCGCTAATTTTTTCTTTAATATCCTAAAACCTGTGTTTGGTATTATTCCTTGAAATGAAATCACATCGCTTAGCGTTGTACAATGATATTCATCCTTTAAATGATCTATCATTTTTATCAATATTTTAGCTGTTACCATCGCATCACCTAATGCTCGGTGAGCTTTTTTATTTCTCAACCTGAAATGCTTTGTCATAGCAGTTAGGGATTTGCTAGGCAGTTGAGGATAAAGTCTTCGTGCAAGTTTTAAAGTACATAACATCGGACGTTCTTCAAGAGGAATCTCCGCACGTCTGAATTCACTTTTTAAAAACGAAAGATCGAACGGAAGATTATGAGCTGTGAGTACAGAATCGCCTATAAAATCCTCCAGTTCTCGTGCAACTTGGACGAATGTTGGAGCACCGCTGACAAGTGCGTTAGTAATTCCTGTCAATTCGGTAATGAAAAACGGAATGTCGGTTTCGGGATCAATTAAAGTCGAATAGGTATCTTTCACCTTCAGGTTTTTTACTTTTACAAGTCCAACTTCAATCACCCTTGCATTTTTTGCAGCAGTGCCGGTGGTTTCGAAGTCTAAAACAGTAAATTCAGATTCTTCAATCGGTATGTCGATAATTTTTTTAGTAATCATTTTTCCCACTGTGAATCTAAAAAAAATATCCGTTACAAAATACTTTGTGATTTAGTCAAGTTTTTTAATAGTTCATTTTTGATTAAATTAAAACATTAATTGAGGATAAGATGAATATTAACGTACTTTTTATCGGGGATATTGTAGGCAAGCCAGGAATGGATATGATTCAGATGTGGCTGCCGGGACTTATCAAGAAATATCATACAGATATTGTTATAGTAAATGGTGAAAACGCTAACGAAGGAAAAGGCTGTACTGAAGCGGAAGGAAAGGTTCTATTTAATCTCGGCGTTGATGTCATTACCGGAGGGAATCATACTTGGGACAAACACAAGTCGCAAGAATATTTGAAGACTGAGAAACGTGCTTTAAGACCGCTTAACTATCCACGAGGCACCTACGGAAACGGTTATTTTATTGCCGATACAAAGAAAGGAAAAGTTGGTGTTCTTAATCTCCAAGGTAGAACTTTCATGGCAGCAATTGATTGTCCTTTCCGTTCAGCTGATTGGGCAGTAAAAACAATTAGCAGCGATACCAAAACCATTATAGTTGATTTTCACGCGGAAGCTACAGCGGAAAAACTTGCTCTGGCAAATTATCTTGATGGGAAAATAAGTTTGTTTATCGGTTCTCATACGCATATCCAAACAGCAGATGAAAGAGTTTTACCAAAAGGTACAGGTTATATAACTGATATAGGCATGACCGGACCTTATGATTCGGTAATAGGGATGAAAACCGAAGCTGCGATTAACAGATTTTTATATCAAACACCGCAAAAATATCAAACTGCAGAAAATGAAGTGCATTTATCCGGACTTTTTGCCAAAATTGATTCTGAGTCCGGTTCAACTAAATCGATTGAGAGAATTTTTATTCCAGAATTTAATCGAGAAAGTTAAGCTATGGTAACTTTTCCGTTGCCTAGAATAGATAAAGACGAAAAACTTAAAAATTTACTTCTTCCTTACTGCAGACTAAAGCGCGGTGAAATATGGGAAGATCCATTAAACCATCACAAAGTCGGTTGTTTGGATGCATCAAAAGGAAGAAAAATCTCTTCATTTTTTAATTCCAAAAAAGCTGTGTTAGCCTTGCACGATCCGCCATATAATATAGTAGCATTTCAATTGATGGATGTAAAAGAATTTATTAATTGGAGCAGAAGATGGATTTCTATCAGTGAAAAAAATATGAGCGAAAATTCATCGCTCTACATTTGGCTTGGGGCAGATCAACGCAATCATTTTGAACCGTTCCCGGAATTTTTGATGATGATGAGAAAAACAGGTTTCAGCTCAAAAAGTTTCATTACCATGCGCAATCAACGAGGTTACGGGACACAGAAAAATTGGATGTCCGTAAGGCAAGAACTTCTATATTACACAAAAGGGGAACCTATCTTTAATATTGAACATGTTTATACTGATATACCTAAAGTTCTCAAAGGTTACTATAAAGAAATCAATGGAAAATTAACTGAAAACCTTGAGAGAAGTAAATCTAAATTTATCAGAGCGGGAAATGTCTGGATGGATATTCAGCAGGTGTTCCATCTCCTGGAAGAAAACGTAAACGGATGCTATGCACAGAAACCGTTGAAAGCAGTTGAGAGGATCATTAAAGTATCAAGCAATCCCGGCGATTTGGTTACTGATTTTTTCTCCCATGCTGGTACAACACTTTTGGCGGCAGAGAAACTAAACCGAAGATGTTTTACTGTTGATATCGACCCGATTTATTGTGAAATTGCAATTAGAAGATTGGAACGTTTTCGCATGAAAGAATTAACGGGATGGCAGAATTCAAATCCTTTTGCAGAGGATATTATTGGAAATAGGGAATTAACAGAATATCTTGAAGATGTATATAACATTGGTGTGCCACAAAAATTGAACGATGAATAAATGACATTGATTGACGGAAAAAAAACAGCGCTCGAAATTAGAGAAGAATTAAAAAAAGAAATCGATTCGTTAAAAATTGCTGGAAGAAAACTCCCAGGACTTGTGACAATTTTGGTTGGTGATGATCCGGCATCCGGGATGTACGTTAGATCAAAGAACAAAGCTTGTGCGGAAATCGGAATTTTTTCTAAAATCGAAAAGCTCGATGAGAACACTTCGCAAGCAGATTTGCTTAAACTAATTGAGTCGTACAACAAAAATGAAAACATTCATGGAATTCTAGTTCAACTTCCTCTTCCTAAACATATCGATGAGGATAGAATAATTCAGAATATAAATCCTTTAAAGGATGTTGACGGATTTCATCCAATAAGTGTCGGTAATATGGTCATCGGCAATAAAACACTTTACCCTTGCACTCCTTATGGAATAATTGAATTGTTAAGAAGATACAAAATTGATACAAAAGGAAAACATGCAGTTGTTGTCGGACGCAGTAATATTGTAGGAAAACCAATAGCAAATATGATGCTCCAAAAAAAGGATGGTGCAAATTCAATTGTAACAGTTTGTCATTCAGCCGCCGGTGATCTATCGGTTTATACCAAAACCGCCGATATACTTATTGCCGCAATCGGAAGAGCTAATTTTATAAAAGGAGATATGGTTAAAAACGGGGTTGTTGTTATTGACGTCGGAATAAACCGAGTTGAGGATCCGTCTGTTTCCAAAGGTTATAAGGTTGTCGGAGATGTTGATTTTGACGAAGTTTCGAAGAAAGCATCATATATTACTCCTGTCCCGGGCGGCGTTGGACCAATGACGATTGCAATGCTTCTTAAAAACAATTTTGAAGCTTATAAACGAATTGAAAAAATAGATTAGGTTGAGCATGAACTCGACATCAATTGACAAAATAGTTAATCAAGTTTTTACCGAAAAAGCGCTGCATGAATTTTACAAAGTAAGCAGTACTTGTAACGGCTGGGAAAGAAATGTTGTAGATCAGCCTGAAGCAGTATCAAATATTATTAAGAACGGGGCAGATCGAATTGCTGCCGGCTTGGGAGTCGGCGAAGAACTTTCCGATATCGGACTTGCCCGAATGATCGATCATACTTTACTAAAACCTGATGCCACCGAAAATGAGGTTAAGAAACTTTGTGAAGAAGCAAAGCAATTCACTTTTGCATCTGTTTGTATTAATCCCTCGTTTGTACCGCTTTGCTCGGAACTGCTGCGTAATACAAAAGTTAAAGTATGTACAGTAATTGGATTTCCTTTAGGAGCAACAACAACTGAAGTAAAAAGAATTGAAACAGAACAAGCTATCGATAACGGTGCGCACGAAGTAGATATGGTAATAAATATTGGTAAGTTGAAAAGCGGTAATCTTGATTATGTATTTAATGATATAAACCAGGTTGTACTTGCGGCAAAAAGAAAAAATGCAGTTTGTAAAGTGATAATCGAAACTGCGCTTCTAACGGACGAAGAAAAAGTTAAAGCTTGCTACATAGCAAAAGAAGCAAAAGCTGATTTTGTGAAAACATCTACCGGCTTCAGCAAGGGAGGGGCGACAGCGGGCGATGTTGCCTTAATGCGTTACGTTGTCGGTAGTTCGGTTGGCGTAAAAGCTTCGGGAGGAGTGAGAACGAAGGAGGATGCTCAATTGATGATCGAGAGCGGTGCTGATAGAATCGGAGCAAGTGCAAGTGTTAAAATCGTTTCGGGAGGTAAAGCGGACGGCTCCGGTTACTAATGATCATAGATTTGATTGTACTAAAAGAAGACGACGGTTTCACTGCATACGTTCCATCTCTAAAAGGATGTGACTCATGGGCGCACAATGAAGATGATGCACTAATAAAAGCTGTAGAATTAGCCGCATTTTATTTGAGTATTGATGATCCTTCCGATCTTAAAGTTGACAAAGCACGTGTTCAAAAGAATAAATCAGTCTACAAATTGATCTTCAATAAAAAGCCGTATTGAAAAAATTTAAAACCGAAAAAAGAATTGCAAAAATCGAAAAGGTACTTCGCTCCCGGCAACACTCGCTGCACGTTGTTCTGGAAAATATTCACGATCCCCACAATGTGAGCGCAATTTTCAGAAGCTGTGATGCAGTTGGAATTCCTAAAGTCTCTCTTATATATAATATTGAAAAATTCCCTAAACTGAACAGAACAAGTTCTGCATCAGCACGTAAATGGGTATCTATACAACGTTATAAAGATGTAAAAACTTGCTACGAAAAACTTAGAGCTGACGGGTTTAAAATTTACGCCAGTCTTTTGGATTCAAAGGCAAAAAATTTGTACGATATTGATTTCACTGAGAAATCGGCAATAGTTCTTGGGAATGAAAGCAGAGGGGTTTCTGAATTGGCAGCCGGCTTAGCGGATGAAACATTTTACATTCCGATGTACGGCATGATTCAGAGTTTAAATGTATCAGTTGCAAATGCGGTAACACTTTATGAAGCTCTTAGACAAAGGAGAACTGCGGGATTTTACGATGATCGTGAAATAGATGAAATCGAATTAAAGAAAATGATCGATGAATGGTGCAGAAAATGATACAAAAATTTAACCACGCGAACAAGATTAATGGCGGATTGAAACTTGCGGGGGATAAATCTATTTCGCATAGAGCTGTCATGTTTGCTTCTCTGGCCGACGGAATTTCGGAGATAAGAAATTGTTTGCTCTCGGAAGATGTAATTTCAACAATCCATGCGTTTAAAAAACTCGGATGCGAGATAGATATTATCGATCAAATAGTAAAAATTTCGGGACTTGGATTTTTAGGATTGCGGAAACCGATCGATTCACTATACTTGGGAAATTCCGGGACGACTACTCGTTTGTTGAGTGGTATTTTAGCAGCTCAAAAATTTGAATCACTTTTAACAGGCGATGATTCTTTGTCAAGAAGGCCGATGAACAGAATAATCGAACCGCTTAATTTGATGGGAGCAGACATCACGGGGAGCAGAGATGGAACCCTGCCGCTGCTCATTAGACCGTCAAAAAAATTAAAATCAATACAATATAAAATGCCAATTGCAAGCGCTCAAGTCAAAAGTTCAATTCTGCTTTTAGGTCTGCATCTTGAAGATACAACCGAAATTATTGAAGAGACACCGACAAGAAATCACACGGAAAATATGCTTGGTTTAGAAGTTGTGAATGTTGACCAGAAAAAAATTATTCGTGTTTCAAGAAGAAATTATCCCGAACCGTTTGATCTAGATGTCCCATCCGATATTTCTACAGCGGCATTTTTTATTGTTCTCGGACTTTTAGCCGACAATTGTGAACTTACGCTTTACAATGTTCTACTCAATGAAACCCGAACGGGTGTTCTGCAAATCCTAAAAGAAATGGGGGGAGATATAACTCTTTCAAACATCGAAAAATTGAATGGGGAGAAAAGAGGAGATCTCATCGTTCGCTCGAGTGAATTGAAGAATATAAAAATTGATAAAAGACTAATTCCCAACATAATCGATGAAATTCCGATACTTGCCGCTGCGGGTTTCTTTGCCGATGGTGAATTTGAAATAAGAAATGCGGAAGAACTTAGACATAAAGAATCAGATAGAATAAAAAGTATTTGCTCTAATTTTAAGAACAACAATATTCCAATAGTGGAATTTGCAGATGGGTTCAAAATTGAAGAATGCAAAATTCCGCCAACCGGTAAATTTAATAGTTTCGGCGATCACAGAATTGCGATGACTTTTTCAATTGTTTCTATGTTGTTTAAAAACGGCGGTGAAGTAAACGGATTCGAATGCTGTGCCGTTTCAAATCCTCATTTCATAGATCAAATAAATTCGATAGTCAAATTTTAACTACAACTCTATTATCTGATGTTCAAATTTATTTATTGTGATTTGATTGTAAACCCATTTAACAAAATCCAATCCGTATTTATTTGTGAAATAAATAAAATTGAACTCTCTTTCCTGAAGTTTCTCATTTGGGTAAATGATTGATCTAACACTATTAAGTTGATTTAGAAGAGTGTCGTATTTTCTTTCTCGTGCTTTTGAAATTTTTTCTTCAAGCAAATCGAGAGTATGCATTATTTTTTGCAAAGACTTTTCTACAGAATCTTTAAGTGTTGGATCTATTTCGACAATTATCGACTCCGCAGATTGAATCCTTCCGGAAATTTCATCCTGTAATTCAGCAAAAAAATGCTCAGTGTTAAATTCTGCATTTGTATTTACCAACATAGATTTCAGTGATTTTTGATCCCAATATAACTGCTCTAAGTTCAATCCAAGCTTTTCTAATTTCTTACCAACGTTGTTTTCCAAAATTGTAGCTGAAGAACGTGGAAAAATAATAGGTGTTTCGACATCAAAAAAATCGTATAACGGAAGTGCTTGAGCGAAGTAACTTATTTCCGAAGGACCTGCAACGTAGCATCCGGTGGGGAAAAGGTGATCTTGACAAACCGGCCTTAACAGAACATTCGGACTAAAAAGTTCCGGTTCATTTTCGATTTTAGCCAACAGTTCTTCTTTTGTGATATGTTTTCGTTTGTCCTTTAGTCGGAACTCGTTTTCACCAGCAGGTTCAACTAAATGCCGGCTGCCGTTTTCAAGCATGAATAAATTAATCGGTTTCACTTTAACCTGAGCATGATAAACATCGTCCAATTCGGCGCTCAGCTCAACCGATTTATGAGCGTGAAGTTTGTAGTTATCAATTTCCTTTTTGAAGATTGGTTTTAGAATTTCTTTCACGGATTTTTCAGTAGGATTAAAAATCACCAATCCGAATTCATCAAAGAAATGGAAAAACAATTTTCTAAAGGACGAACTAAATGTCTCATTTTCTCCATAGCAGCCGGAAATTATTTTAAAGAGCTCATCTGTAAATTCCGTCTCAAGTATGTTTTCACGCAGCTTTCCCTTTATTATCTCAATTTCATCGCCGAGTCTTATTTCTGAAGTACTTGGACTATTTCCGTCAGTATCTCTATCCTCATAACCGAATTCTCTTATAGTGTTTGTTTTATCCGGCAGTTTAATAAAGGAAATCTCCTTGAAATCATGATCGTCACCTTCCATCCAAAAAACCGGTACAAAATTGTAATCATCGAATTTTTCCTTCAATGAATTTGCAAGCTTTATAACCGTGATAGTTTTGTAAAATGTATAAAGTGGACCACCCAAAATTCCCAACTGCTGTCCAGTGACAATGGCAATCGTTTTCGGGTTTGAAAGTAATTCGATATTGTGTTGTGTTAGTTTGCCGGTCTTAAACCCCTTATATTGTTCTTTTAGTATGTTGCTTAACAGTTTACGGTGAGGTTTAGGATTAGTAGTTAATTCCAAAAAATGATTTGCATAATCATCGAAGTTTCTAAAATTCTTCTTATAGAATCTTTGAACGTTATCAAACTCGTAAACATAATCCAAAAATAAATTTTGTTGTCCCGGAAGATCAGAATAGTTTATATACATTTTCTCCTCTTTTATTTATAGACAAAAATAATAATAAGCAAGATGGTATTGAAATTTGATCCTGCATTACGGAATGTCAAAAAAAAAGAGTATTTTGAGCATCAATTTTAAAAAAAGCAATTCAATTTGATATACAGAATTTTCGTTGTAATATTCTTTGCTGTGACAATATCGGCACAAACAGATAATTCAAACAAGTTTGAAATTTTGCCGGATGGATTACATTTTCTTCCTCTAAAAGCACATTTTCAGGAAGCAAGAATCGGTGTTTTATATTATCCGGATAACGGAAATTTAAAAGTTGATGTTGGTAATAATATTGATCTTGTTTATTTCAGTCTTTTCGGTGAAAGACATCGTTTCACCCTAGGCATTGAATTCATGGCTTACGCATGGTCGAGCAGTTTTCAAGGGAACCGTCTGCAGATAGATGCAGTAGATGGTTTCTTTGGAGGCAATCTTTCTTATTCATATAACTATGATAATAGCAGGTTCATTTCAAGATTTAGATTCATTCACAACAGCGCTCATCTTGTAGACGGAAGATATGATAAAGACAGAGATGAGTGGATTGAAGGTTATGAACCTATCCCTTACACAAGAGATTTTGCAGAATTAACTATTGGGCATCAGTTTTATCCTTCATTCGGTTCAGTTAGATTTTACGGTGCGGTATCCTACTCTACATTGGTTCGTCCGTCCGAGCTTCAAAGAGCAGGTGCGTTTACCGGTCTGGAGGTTTCATTCAAAGATATCGTCGGAAAAATTTTTAAGAAAGACTCAAACATTTTTTTTGCGATGCAGTTCTCTGCTTTCGGAAATCCGAACCATACGATGGACTTGCATTTGATGTCTGGAATAAAAATTGGCGAATGGGATTCGAAAGGTGCTGTATTTTATCTATCCTACTACAAAGGTCATCATGTTTTTAGCGAATTTTATACGCGATTTCAAGAAAAGTTCGGAATTGGTTTTTTAGTAGATTTTATATAATTCACACAAATTTCGTTTGTTTAATCTTCGGAGAAAACAATATCACATTCCGGTAATACTTATATTTAATATTTACTTTTAGATCCGTGAATGCACGAAAAAACTTTACATAATACTGCTTATCCAAAATCAAAAAAACTCTGGCTTACTGTATTAAAAATTACGTTTTCAATTTTTTTTATATTTTTCTTAATCAACTATGTCGAATATGATAAAGTTGTAACAATTCTTGGCAAAGCAAATATCTTATATATTCTTATTGTCATAATCCTTATGGCGACGAATATTTATTATCAATTTAAGAAGTGGGAATTGTTGGTTAACAATTTGATAAAAGAAAAAAGTAAGAAGAAAATTCTGGTTTCATTGTTTCATGGATTTGCTGCAGGCATCACAACTCCCGTGAGATCTGGAGAATATTTTGGAAGAGCAATTATTTTCAAGGAAAAACCGCTAAGTCAAATTATTATTGCAACCGCAATCGAAAAATTTATTATGATGATTCTTGTTGTTTTTGTCGGTTCAATTATTTCGTTATTATATTTGGTAACAATTGGTATTGCTACCTACCTCATAATTATTATAGCAGTTATTGCGATTATACTCTTTGCACTCTTTGCTCAAATTTTAAATTCACCTGGATCATGGAAAAAAATTATACCGCACAGAATTAGAAAGTTCAAGTTTGTTGAAGACATAATGGAGAAACTTCAATTTCTGAAAAATGTGAATAAGAAATTGATTATAAAGTTAGTGATCTTTACTGTCGCGGCATATTTTATTTATATTTTGCAATTCGGAATTCTACTTCTTTCGTTCTCAAGCGAAGGAAATTTAATAAATGCACTTTGGTGCGGATCTTTGGTAATGTTTGTAAAAACTATTATTCCTGCCGTTGGTATCGGTGATCTGGGAATAAGAGAAGGTGCCGCTGTGTTCTTTTCTCCGGCACTTGGTTTTACTGAGGCAGCTGCACTAAACGCTGCGCTTGGCTTGTTTTTTGTTAATCTATTCCTTCCCTCGGTTGTTGGATTTATTTTATCATTTAGAAAATATTAGCTTGATAGTTATCTCAACCATATTTGTTTTACTTAGTATTTATTACTTCTATTTTTTATATTCCATTCATTTTGGGATAAAGAAAATTAGGATGACTAAAGCATCAAACAGGGAAGATTTATCAGTCTCGGTGATTATTCCGTTTCGGAACGAGAGAAAAAATCTAGCAAAAAATATCGAGTCTATTCTAGGTCAAAATTATCCAAGCGACAATTTTGAAATTATTTATGTTGATGACAATTCGTCGGATGGCAGTTCTCAGATAGTTGAAGAATATATGAAACGGAGTAAGATAAAATTAACTCTTCTTAAAATTGAAAATGAAAAATCTACTCGGGGACATAAAAAAATCGCAATCTCAAAAGGAATTGAAATAAGCTTAAATGAAATTATTGTGACAACAGATGCAGACTGTTTTTTCGGACCCGGCTGGTTAAAAAGTTTGATTGAAAATTTTAATGAAAATACCGGATTAGTTGCAGGTCCGGTAGAATATATAAGCGATGGATCGCTATTTAGCTCACTTCAAAAACTTGAATTTGCCGGTCTAATACTTTCAGGAGTCGGGTTGGTTGGAATAAAACAACCGATAATATGTAACGGAGCAAATTTAGCTTTTAGAAAGGATGCGTTTTATGAAGTTGGCGGATACGATTCACATATGAACTTTTCATCCGGTGACGATGAATTTTTAATGCAGAAGTTAGCATATAATACTAAATGGGATATAAGCTTTTCATTCTCAAAAGAAGCATTAGCTTTTACTCGTCCAAGTGAAGATTTTAAAAGTTTTTTCCAACAGCGGAAAAGATGGGCGAGTAAAAGTCTGCATTATCTTAATGCGAAAATTAAAATTAAGCTCGTATTAATTTTCATGTTTTATCTGTCGTTAATAATATTCCCGATTGTATCTTTAATTCAATCATCATCTTATTTAATTTTATTTCTATTTATCTTCTTGGCGAAGATATTTGCCGAATATATAATTTTACTAACGGGGAAACATTATCTGTTTTCAGAACTAAAGTTTTTTTATTATATCCCAGCGCAAATGCTGCAGCCGTTGTACTTAATTTATTCATCCATAATGGGCTTATTCGGAAGATTCGATTGGAAAGGAAGGAATCTTGCTAGATAGATTAAGAGTATATTCACCGCCAAGTTTTGTGATGAAATTATTTCCGGAGTTTGTTTGGGAATGTAGTAATGAAAAGATTCTTTTTACATTTGATGACGGTCCAAATCCTGAAACCACTCCGATTATATTAAAAACACTAGCAGATAAAAGAATTAAAGCAGTATTCTTTCTTGTTGGTCAAAATATTGAACGATATAAATCGCTGGCTTCCGAAACAATTTCGGAAGGGCACGAAATAGCAAATCATACTTATTCGCATTATGACGTGTGGGGATTGAACAGGAAGAAAATCAATTTTGAGATAAAGAAATGTTCTCAATTGATTGAAGAAGTTCAAGGTAAACCACCTAGAATGTTCAGGCCGCCGCACAATCGTTTTGATTTGTGGACTGCAGCAACATCGCACAAGAACAATTTAAAATGTGTTATTTGGTCACTTCTTACTTACGATTATAAAAATGATTTAAATATTGTTAAATTTGCCGGGGAAAGATATATTGCAAAAAATTCTGTTGTTGTACTTCATGACAGCATCAAATCGAAAGATATAATTGTTGATTCGATTAATTTTCTTGCGGACCAAATTGAACACAGAGAATTTCAAATAGGAAAACCATCCGAATGTTTGAACTAATTTTTCTTGCGGCAGTTTCCTTGTACTTTATTCAAGTGATAATTTTTATTATCGGTGCGCAGAAAAAGTTTCCTCAAATCAGCGACTCGGAATTGCCGGCGATTACTGTGATTGTTGCTGCAAGAAACGAAGAACAAAATATATTTAATTGTATCGAATCACTTTCAAATTTGGAGTATCCGGAAAATAAAATTGAGATTATTATTGTTGATGATGATTCAACTGATAGGACCGGTGAAATTGTAAAAGAATTCATTACGGACAAACCTAAGTTCAAAATAGTTAGACCAACCCGTCAAATTGGGAAAGTAAAGGGTAAAGCTCGTGCTATTGCAAACGGAATTGAAGAATCATCTGGTGAGATTATCTTAACAACTGATGCCGACTGTATTGTTAACCCAAAGTGGGCAAAAACCCTTGCATCTTATTACAAAGAAGATGTAGCAATGGTGTGCGGTTATACTGATCAATTGACTGATAATGCATTTTATGGAATGCAAAGCATGGATTTTATTTATCTCCTGGCCGTTGCAGGCGGAGCGATGAATCTGGGGAAACCTTTAAGTTGCATCGGAAACAATATGTCATACCGAAAATCTGTTTATTACGAAATAGGCGGATATGAAAAAATTCCTTTCTCGGTTACCGAGGATTTTCAAGTGCTGATGACCATGCACAAGCTTAAAAAGTATAAAATAATTTATCCTCTTGATAAAGGGGGATTGGTGACTAGCAAACCTTGTCCCGATGTTAAATCAATTTTCTGGCAGAAGAAAAGATGGGGAGTTGGCGGACTTGACAGCGATTTGGTTGGGTTTGCGGTCATGGCAAGTGCGTTTGTTGCTCATCTTTGCATTCTTCTAACCCCGTTTTTTTATTCAATGAATGCTTTATATTTAGCTGGCTTTAAGTTTGTGGTAGATCTCTTTTTCTTAGTTCCCTTATACAATAAGCTGAAGTTAAAATTTAGTTTAAAACATTTTTTCGCATTTGAACTGTACTTTATAGTTTATGTAATCGGGTTACCGATTGTACTTTTATTCAGCAGAAAAATTGTTTGGAAGGAAAGAGAATTTTAATGCTGCTTCTTTGTAATTATTATGTAACATATAGATGTAATGCGTTCTGTGAATTCTGTCATTTTGCGGATCATTCGCAATTCAAAGAAACGGAGTTTGCAAAATTGGATGACTTTAAACGAAACGTTTTAGAACTTAATAAACTTGGTGTTAAGTTTATTGATCTAACCGGCGGAGAACCTCTTCTACATAGAGAAATACATCTGATGGCAGAATTTGCTCATAAATTAAAAATGCAGACGAGCATAACTACCAACACACTTCTCTATCCGAAGTTTGCCGAAAAACTTGCCGGTAAAGTGAACCTACTTCACTTTTCACTCGATTCACCTTATAAAGAAGTACATGACAGGATAAGAAAAGTTAAATGCTACGATCGCGTGTTTGATAGTATTGAGATTGCAAAATCTATCGGTGAATATCCGGATATTTTGTTTACGGTTACAGATGAAACTTACAAAGATCTTCCCAAAATGTATGAAATTGCTTTGAGAGAAGATTTGGTGCTTATAGTGAATCCCGTTTTTTCTTATTTCGGAAATCCGGGTTTGTCGGAGGAAGCTTTAGATTACATAGAAGAATTTATTGATGGTAAATCCAATGTGTATATGAACAATGCATTTATCAAATTGCGAAGGGATGGAGGAAATCATGTTGATAAACCGCTGTGCAAAGCAGTGACCAGAGTGATTGTAATTTCTCCGCATAATGAAATAGTTCTTCCGTGTTATCATTTCAGAAATAAAAATATTAAAATTACGAGTTCAATTTCTGAGATTAGAAAAAGCGAAGAATATAAGTACTACGAAAAGATGGAAGGAAAATTTGAGTTTTGTGAAGGATGTACGGTTAATTGTTATTTTGAACCTTCCTTTGCGTTTCCTACAAATAATTATGCTCTTGCCAGCATTCCTTCAAAACTGAAGTACAGTTATAACAAATTGATTAAACAAAAATTTCTATCGACAAAAAAATGATTTTATTCCTATGCTGAAAAAATACCACATAATATTTTGTTTTATACTTTTTACGGGAGTTATATTTGCGCAAACTAAAACAAGTTTCTTCCCGGATGATTTATTGATTCAACCTTTTACGGCTAATCAGCTCGAACCAAAGCTGGGATTTCTATTTCAAACCGGCGCAAATGAATTACGGTTGGATATTGGCAATTCAATCGATATTCTTAGAAAAGAATTTGAAGGAGATCTTATTATTTCATTCGGCGCTGATTTATTTACCTACACTTTTTTGCGAGGCGAATCTAATTTTCATTTTCCCGTCGATGCAGTCGATTATCTTTTTGGATTAAATTTTGGTTTGTTGAAATCAAATGAAAGTTATGAATTAGGATTTCGTTTTAGACTAAGTCATATTAGTGCTCATTTTGTTGACGGACATTTCGACGGTACATCCGGAACGTGGAAAGATGGACTAAATCCGAGAGTTTACAGTCGTGAATTCATCGAACTGATTCCATTTTATAAAACCGGTGACTTGAGAGTTTATGCCGGCTTCACTTACTTATTTCATGTTGATCCTTTTGATATTAAGAAAGACAATTATAAACTGGGCTTTGATTACTTTTTCGATCAATCATTTACTAATTTATTTATTCCTTTTGCTGCTTATGATTTAACGATAATTCACCTCAATAAATACACGGCAAATCATTCAGTAAGTGCCGGTATCAAATTCGGGAAAAAAGAGGGGAAAGGTTTCAGTGTCTATTTTAATTACTATGCAGGCAAAAGTATTCACGGAGAATACTTCGACCGTACTGTTAACTACTCTGCAATTGGTTTAAATCTGGATTTATAGAATGAATCAAAATTTTTCTGAATCTGACATAAAATTTTTTCAGCGATCAACTGTAAAATCACACTCAACTCTTGTTCATATTGCGCTATTTGTAATTACGTTTATAACAACTGTAATCGCTGGTTTAGAATGGACTTCTGGAACAATGGGTCCATACGAATTTAATGATCTTGCTCAAGGCTTGCCCTACGCAATTTCAGCATTGTTTTTTTTAACTGCACACGAGTTCGGACATTATTTTGCGGCAAAGGCACATAAAGTGAAGACAACGCTGCCGTATTATATCCCGTTTCCACCAATACCCGGATTTTTTAATTTCGGAACTATGGGAGCTGTGATAAGAATTAAATCACCAATACCAAACAACAAAGCAATGTTCGATATTGGTGTAGCCGGCCCGATTGCCGGATTTATCGCGTGTATAATTATTCTTGTTATTGGATTTACAAATCTTCCGGGGCCCGAATATCTAGAAAAAATTCATCCGGGGTATTTTTCGCCGGATTATCAAAGTGCAGGACTGTACTTTGCCTTCGGTGATACGATTCTGTTCTCAATATTAAGAGAAATATTCTCGCAACCGGGTGTTTTTATACCGCCGATGAGTGAAATATATCATTACCCTTTTTTGTGTGTAGGTTGGTTCGGATTGTTCGTAACTGCAATGAATATGCTTCCAATCGGGCAGTTGGATGGAGGTCACATAGTCTACAGTATGTTTGGATTAAAAAAGCACGAGGCTGTTGCGAGTATCTCGATGATAACGATTGGAACTCTGGGATTTATGGGTTTAGCATCTATTTTACTTAATGCTGAAACTCCAATCGGATGGAGCGGGTGGTTGTTTTGGGCTTTTATTTTGTATTTCGTAATAAAAGTCAAACATCCACCGGTTTATGAGTTTAGTCCATTATCGAAAACAAGAATCATTCTTGGATGGATTAGTATCTTAATTTTGTTTCTTTCATTTTCGCCTTCACCGTTTACTTTATCGATGGTGTAAAATGATCCGAATTTAATGCCTTGACATTAACTATATTACTTAACTAAATTCGTTTGTCAAATTTGAGGGAATTATCGAATAATCTTTACTTTTTTCTAATTTATTTACGAGTTGATGCAGAATAATTTCCTTATATTTTTGACTAAAGATCAAAGGAATTCCAAATCATTAGTTTTGGCATACCGGATAATTTCCTATAACGCAAAAAGCAAATTCAATTTTAATTCGAAGCAGATCGATTATGAAAAGAATTATTGAGATAATTACATATTTTCTGTTTGTAAGTTTGTTTTTACTAGGATGTGATAATATTTCGGATAACCTAGTTGATAGTAATTATCCTGATTACGAAATTCTAGAAATTAATGCTCCGGAATTTTTCAATTATTCCGATAATGATTCAATCTTTTCTCACTCTGTAGTCATTTCGAACTCACATGTAGTTTCATCAATAAAATTTTCTCTTATCTCACACCTAATGGATGCATACTTAATCCAGAACGGAGATATGAATTTGACTGATAGGACTGTTGATAATGCAACTTATTCAGCCGAGTTTGTAATGATGTACGATCTTCCCTCAGGATTATATGAAATTATGTACTTTGTAGAAGATAATATCAACGTGGAACCTGAAAACAGCAAAAAAGCTGCGTCACATACATTTATTTATTATAACGGAATCGGTAATCAACCGCCCGTAATTTCTAACCTTTCAATGAGATACGTTGACGAACCGATATCAACTTTGCGTGATACGGTTGATAGAAATGAAGATGTTATTTGGTCTATTTTTGTTAACGACCCTAATAGTATCGTGGATGTTAACAAAGTTTCATTTGAAATGTACCGGCCCGATAATTCATTTTTAGGCGAGTTCGATATGTATGATAACGGAGATTTTGAGGGCGCAGGAGATCAAACCGCCGGGGACCAAACTTATTCATTGAAAAATTCATTCAGTTCAACCGCTCAAACAGGCTTATGGCAGATGAAATTTAAGGCTGTTGATCGGGAAGGCGAGCAAAGCAATATTATCAATTTCGGATTTTATGTTAAATGAAAAAAATACTTTTTCTAATATTACTGTTTTCTACTATCGTTCTTTCTCAAAATTTTCCTCTTACTTATAAACTTGATGAGAATGAATTCTCAAAAGAATCTGCCGAGACTCCAAAAAGTAATTCCATAACTGACATAATTTTTGTGGGGGATACTGTTTGGATAGGCACCTCACGCGGTATAAGCCGAAGCACCGATTTGGGAGAAAGTTGGACTAACTTCTACGAAACTCCGGATTTCGGAACCGACGGTATCGCAGCAATCGGATATTCGGAAGGAATTTTTTGGGCTTCTACCGCAAGGTATGAAGATTTATCCACCGGACGCGAACAAGTAGGAACCGGATTAAAGTATACCACTGACGGAGGAACGACTTGGAACACGGTGCCTCAGCCTGTTGATGATCCCGGTGATTCGTTGATAACTTATGGAATAAATACAATCAGAGCGTTACCAATTACTGTTACTCCCCAAAACGTTACTTTCGATATTTCATTTACACCCGGCACGGTATGGATTGCTTCATGGTCGAGTGGTATTCGTAAATCAACAAATCTTGGTGAAACGTGGGAAAGAGTTGTTCTACCACCCGATTATTTGGACTCGATAAAACCAACTGATACACTGAATTTTTCGCTTCAGGTGCAACCCGGAGAATTTGGTCCGGAAAGTTATTTAAATCACTTGGGTTTTTCGGTCTTGGGAGTAGATGAAAATATTATCTATGCCGGAACGGCAGGAGGAATCAATAAATCCACAGACGGAGGAATTAGCTGGACAAAATTCAATCATCAGAATCAATCAAAGCCAATTAGTGGAAATTGGGTGATTGGGCTCGCCAACAATCAGTTTGACAATTCGGTTTGGGCAGTGACGAGAAAGGCTGATGATTTAAACGAGTTTACAGGAATAAGTGCATCATTTAACGAAGGCGAAACTTGGACTACATATTTAAGCGGAGAATCTGCAAATAATATTGGGTTCAGATATTATAAAACCAATGGGGCATTAACTAAAGCAGATGTACTAGTTTCAACAACTTCCGGAGTATTTAGATCGAAAAATAATTATTCATCATGGATATTGCCGATGCGAGTCAGTGATTCTGAGACGGGAGTTTACATTAATACCGACAATTTTTATTCAGCAGACGCAGAAAATATCAACGATAACCAAACGTATGTTTTCCTCGGTTCCGCTGGTGGACTTGCAAGATTAAAAGAAACGGGGAATGATTTTTGGTTCGGAGATTGGAAAGTTTATTTGGCATCCGAAGAATTGAAAGATGAAAGCGAGACTTATGCATTTCCCAATCCTTTCTCTCCAGATCATGAAACGGTTAGAATTAAGTATAAGTTTAATGATTCGTCAAATCAAGTTACTTTAAGAATATTTGATTTCGGGATGAACCTAGTGCGAACTGTAATTCAGAATGCCGATAGATTTTCAAACAGAGATAATTTTGAGTTTTGGGATGGTAGAGATGAACAGAAAAATGTTGTTCCTAACGGAGTATATTTTTATAGAATTGATGTAGGCGGCAACGAACCGCTTTTCGGAAAAATTTTAGTGATGAGATAAATGAAAAAAATTGTATTCATAAAATTTTCTTTTTTGTTGCTTCTTTCATCAGTTATCTTGAACGCACAACCTGAATTTTCGCAGATTGCCGGTAAGGCGGGTGCATTCAGCCGCATGGGTTTTGGAGCAAGAGGTATTGGGATGGGGAACGCTCTCTCTTCCGTTAGAACGGGTAATCTCTCAGCCTACTACAATCCGGCATTAAGTGTTTTTCAAGAAGGGAATAATTTTCAAACCGGTTATTCTTTTCTTTCTTTGGATCGTTCATTAAATTTTTTGAACTTCACAAAACGGTTCGAGTTCGGTAAAAAGAATGAAAATTCAAAACCGGCTTCGGTTGCCGGAATGAGTGCAGGTATTATGAACTCCGGAGTTAGCGACATCGATGGGAGAGATAATCAAGGAATTCATACCGAATATTTATCTACTTCGGAAAATCAATTTTATCTTGCTGTTGCAAACAGATTTTCGGAAAAGTTAGCCTTGGGCTTAAATATTAAATTTTATTACTACAAACTGTATGAAGAAATAACAAGCACAGCAATTGGTTTTGACTTGGGTGTAGTCTATTCTTACAATTCAAACCTTGCCTTTTCTTTTGTGTTAACAGACATAAATTCCAAATATAAATGGGATACAACTCCTGTTTACGAACAAGCCGGAACCAACTCAACCGACACATTTCCGCTTTTAAGAAAAATTGGGGCATCGTATTATTTTGATGATGTTAAACTTTTAACTGCACTCGAATATGAAAATAGTAATGCAGGTACAAATTATCTAAGAGGCGGAATTGAATACGAAGTTTTTGAAAATCTATTTATTCGAAGCGGATTCGATAAACTCGATTTTAGTAATTTTGATGTTCCTGCTATTCCTTCGTTCGGATTTTCTTATTTTTACACTTCAAGTTCGGTAATAATTGGTGCTGAGTATGCTTTTGCTATTGAACCGTATTCATCGTCAGACAGACATATTATTGGACTGAATTTTAATTTCTAAACTGCACGGCGAAAAATGAAAATGAAAAGAATAATATTTCTCCTGTTATTAAGTTTTAACTATATATTTCCACAGGCTGGTGACACAGGTCTCGCTTTTCTCAAAATTGGTTTCGGTGCGCGGAATATGGCAATGGGTGATTTGGGAGTAGTGCTTGCAAGTGATGTAGGTTCAGGTTTTTATAATCCGGCGCTGCTTGCGGAAAATTACAGCTCACAGATAATGCTGACCCATAACGAATGGATGACCGACGTTCGTTCTGAATTGATAGGGGCTAGTTTCAATTTGTTTGGTTTGCAGTTTGCTGCTGGATTTAATACTACAAGCATATTTGACTTCGAAATTCGAACAAAACCGGGCGAACCGGTTTCTACATTTAATGCTAATTATTTTTACGGTAGTCTTTCAACAGGTTTCAATATTTATCAAAAACTTTCAGCCGGGTTAACCTTTAAGTTCATTCACGAAAATTTATTAACCGATCAAGCAAGAGGAATTGCTTTTGATTTTGGACTATTTTATAGGGATGTTATAGAAAATCTAAATATAGGTGCAGCAATAAAAAACATCGGATCAATGAATGAATTACGAAATGAATCAACAGAACTTCCGATGGATGTTAGTATCGCAGCTTCTTATAACTATTACTTCAACGAGTTGAATTCTGATCTAACGCTCGCAGCGGGTTATCAATTATTCACTCAGACATCAGATTCACACGTAAACTTCGGCGCAGAGTTTTTATACGATGCGGTGTTTGCACTACGAACTGGTTACTTAACCGGCTACGAAACTAAGGGCCTCACTGCCGGAGCAGGAATCTTTTGGGATTCCATTAGATTTGATTATGCATTTATTCCGCTCGATTATGATTTGGGAAATTCACATATCATTTCTATTGGATATGATTTTTAAGAAAACCCAAATACGGGTGTAATTATTGAGAATTTAATATTCAGTCACACGGATTCACGTTTTATTAAAACATCCCGAAAAATGCTTATCTTTAAAAATTACTTTTTAATCGAATACTTTTTGCAATGAAAATAATTCCTTATTCAGAAGAATGGCGAGAAGAATGGGACAATTTTGTTCTCAGTTCCAATAATGGAACAATGTTCCACCTTCAAAAATTTTTTGATTACCATCAAACCGGTAAATTTCAATTTAATCATCTTATGTTCGTAGAAAACGATAAGCTGGTTGCAGTTCTTCCAGGATCGTTAAAAGACAGAATTTTTGAATCACCGATCGGAGCAAGTTACGGATCAATCGTGATTGGCGATTATAAATTTAAATACGTTATGGAGATTATTTCTACTCTTCTAGATTACGGAAAAGCCAACAACTACAAAGAAATTATCCTTACAGCAGCTCCGATGATTTACGAAACTTATCAGAATCAAAACCTCGAGTTTGCACTATTGTGGCAAGGATTTTCGTACGAGCTCCATTATATTTCAAGCGCCATTAAACTTGATAAGGAAAGGGATATAATACAAAGATTCCAACCTACTGTTCGTAGAAATATCAGAAAAACAATAAAAAACCCGGATATTAGAGTTGAGGTAAACGATCGTTACGATCAATTCTATCCTATACTTCTTGAAAATAAAGCTCGTCACAATGTAAAACCAACTCATTCCTATGATGATTTGCTTAAACTGAAACAACTTCTTCCAAACAATTTAATGCTGTTTATGGTATATCTTAAAGATAGACCGATCGGCGGATCATTGATGTTTTATCCTAATAAGAATGTTGCCCTTTGTTTTTATAATATGCTTCTTTACGATTATGCCGATTATAAACCAATTCATCGCGTTATGTATGAGGTAGTTAAGTACTGCACAGATGCCGGGTTCGCTTATGTTGATATCGGTGTTTCGCAAGATACGAAAGCCGAAAATCCTATGACTCCAAGTATGAGCTTAATCGATTTTAAGGAAAAATTTGATGCTAAAACTATTATGAGAAACACTCTTCATATAAAATTGTAAATTGATGAAGAAAAAAGTTTTCATTGCTTTTCTCGGTAATGCACTTCACGATTCAAGGATAACAAATCTTAAAGATTCATTAGAAGCTGACGGCTGTGAAGTTAAAGTAATTTCTTTTGACTGGACTACCCAGAATTTTAAAACGATTATCAATGACATCACAATTTATAAATTAAATAAATCAAAATTTTCATTCTTATTCTATTTTTCATTTGCTGTTAAGTTGTGGAAAAGTTTGAAATTATCTAATGCCGATATCTACATAGCAGAAGATTTTTTCCCGCTTGCTTTTACAACAATAATCGGAAGAAGGAAAAATTCGAAGGTGATTTATAATTCGCGTGAACTTTATCCTTTTCTCGGAGGTCTTCGTAACAAAAAGTTCACTCAATGGTTGATAAAGAAAATCGAAAAGAAGTATATAAAAAAGGTTGACCTTGTTTTAACAACCGGAGAAATGGATTCAAAATTTTTAGAAGATTATTATGGTATTAAAAATACAATGGTGCTAAGAAATATTCCGCTTTTACGGAAACCGGGGAATAAAATCGATTTACGTAAGTTGTTGAATATTCCATCATCTAATAAAATTGTTCTGTATCAAGGAGTGATGATAGAAGGAAGAGGTATTATACGGATCATATCGTTGTTAAAAGAACTGCCGAACATAGAGTTTGTTCTTCTAGGTGATGGAGCACTGAGAAAAGAATTTGAAAGAGCTGCAATAAAATATAAAGTCAGTGATCGGATACATTTTCTTGGAACTATACCTCAAAGAGAACTTATGAACTATACTTCCGCTGCGGACATTGGCTTAGCACTGATAGAAAATATTTCGATAAGTTATTATCACGCACTTCCAAATAAATTATTCGAATACATTATGGCTGGAATTCCAGTGCTTTCAAGTAATCTGCCGCAGATGGAAAAAATTGTTAATGATTATCAAGTCGGAATTATTGTGGATGAGAAAGATGACAGCCAAATTTTAGCGGGATTGAAAAAACTTACCGAGGATGGAGATTTTAACTCTCGGTTAAAAGAGAATTGCGCAAAAGCCTCACTTGAATTGAACTGGGATAAAGAATATTCTCGTGTAAAAGACCGGCTTCTTTCATGAACTTAAAGCTAAAAAGATTTTTAGTAATTCGTATTGATAGGATCGGCGATGTTGTGCTCTCAACTCCGATTCCGAGAGAGGTCAAATCCAAATATCCGGATGCATTCGTTGCAGTTCTTTGCAGAGATTATACAAAGGATGTTTATATCTACAACCCAAATGTCGATCTTATAATTTCCCTCGAAGAACTTAAAGAAAAAGGATTTTGGGGGACAGTATTTTTCTTAAGAAAATTGAAATTTGATGCTTCGCTGCTTCTGCTTCCTGATGAATGGATTAATTATGTACTCTTTTTCAGCGGGATTAAATGCCGGGTTGGAACAGGATATAAATTTTATCAATTCATTACAGGTGTTAAGGGAATAAGCAGAAAAAAATATATTCCATTAAGACACGAAGCAGATTATTGCATGGATCAAGCTCGTTATTTAGGAATTCAAACCGATAATCTTACCACGGAAATTTTTTTAACTGATGAAGAAAAAGAAAAATCTTCTGATTTAAGAAAAGAATTACTGGACGGGAAAAAGTATCTAATAGGACTTCATATTAGCAGCGGTGGTTCAGCACCAAATTGGGAACCGGAAAAATACCTTAAACTTTCCGAAAAGTTAGAAGAACAAAACGATGTTAAAGTGGTTTTCACGGATAATGTAGTTCCTAAAAATTTTCCGAAAGAAAAACAAAATATATTTATTAATTTTGGGAAGACTCTCAGAGAAACAATTATCTCTATAAATAGCCTGGATTGCTTGGTTTCTGCAAGCACAGGGCCTATGCATATTGCAGCCGCGCTTAAAGTAAAAACCATTTCACTATTTTGTCCTCTTCCCGCCTGCTCTCCAAAACTTTGGCGACCGCTCGGAAATGAATCGATAGAACTGCTTCCATCCGAAAACTATTGTCAAACAAAATGTCCCGGTGATCCAAAAATCTGCACATTTGATGGTGAGGGGGGAATAGAGATCAAACAAGTTGTTGAAGCAGTAAATGCAATTTTAAAAGTGTATAATGGAAATCGTTTGCACAATTGAATATATTTCACATCCAAAATTTTGCCAGACCCTCACTAACAGGTTGATACTCAACTCCGTCAGATCCGGAAGGAAGCAGCGGTCGGTACTCGATTTGTGTAGTGAGTAAGTCTGGCTTAATTATTTTATGTTAATTAATTCTCCTTTTCCTCTTTCCGCTTTAATTTTAAAGCTGATATGAGCAAGTCCGGCAGTTTCGAAATATAAATCCGGCGGAAAACTTTTACAGAAGTAACTTACGAAACTTGAACAATCGGGCTCGTGTCCAACAACCGCAATGCTTTTTACATTATATATTTGAAGCAGAACTTCAAGATCAGAAGGTTTACAGCCCGGTTTCAAACTGTTTTCAACTTGGATTAGTCCCACTTTTCCGAAATGCTCTGCAATTATCTCGGAAGTTTGTTTTGCGCGTAGGAGAGGTGACGATAGAATCACGTCGAATTCTATAAACGATTCTTTCCAAAAATTAATCTTAGTTAAAAGTTTCAGTTTACCATCGGATGTTATTTCTCTCTCAAAATCCATTCCTTCAGTTGACGCAACCGTGTGGCGAATTATAAATAAGTTCATTCCATTCCGAAAAAATATAAAAATAATTTACTTTTGATTTTATTAAAACAATTTTATTTTACAAGCCAATTTTATTGAGCTGAAATCATATTGCTAAATTACAGCGCAAAAATATTCGCCCTACTCATTTTATTCAATTCGATTATTTTCTCTCAGCAGATCGAACATCCAAAATTTTCTCTAACAGGAATCAAAGTAAACATTAGTTATGATTTAGCCGAAGATGATTCTATAAAAATTCTCACTGCAGATTCCGAGAAAAGATTAGTAAATGAATTTCTTTTTACAAAAAATTCTCCAAGGCAGGAAATAATTTTTAATAATGCAGGATCCTACTCATTTTATATTGATGGTGAAGAAAAATCAATAAGCACGATTAGAATAATACCTGGATGGTTTAGTTTAATTCCACCTGTACTAGCAATTTTTCTGGCACTTGTAATCCGGCAAGTGATTGTTTCATTGGCTGCGGGTATTTACGTTGGAGCATTTTTTATCTATGATTATGATCCTTTCATAGCATTCCTACGTTTTGCTGATTCAATTGTTCTTAATTCCCTAACTGATCCCGATCATATGTTTGTTATAACCTTCACTCTGTTGATAGGAGGTGTTGTAGGGATTATAACGAAGAATGGGGGAACTGCGGGACTAGCTAACATTATTACCAAATTAGCAAAGACAGCACGTTCCGGGATGATCGCAAGCTGGCTGATGGGTTTGGCGGTTTTCTTCGATGATTATGCGAACTCATTGATAATCGGAAATATGATGCGCCCGATTACAGATAAATTAAGGATCTCAAGAGAAAAGTTAGCTTATATTGTTGATTCGACAGCGGCTCCCATTGCAAGCGTTGTTATAATCAGTACCTGGATTGGATATGAACTCGGTCTGATTGGCGAGGGATTGAAAATAATCGGTTCGACAGAAAATGCTTATGATGTCTTTATCAGTACAATTCTGTATAGATTTTATCCTATTGCGGCACTTTTTTTTGTTTTTGCAACATCATATTTTCAAAGAGATTTCGGCCCGATGTATAGAGCAGAAAAACGTGCAAGGCTTACCGGAAAGCTCTTTGAAACACTTTCAAGCGAAGCAAAAACGGTATCGGAAGATGAATTAGGAATCGGGAAAGCAAAACCGAAATGGTACAATGCTGCCGTTCCAATTTTGATGATTTTATTCGGTACGGTTGCCGGTTTAATTTATACGGGCATCACGAAGCTTGAAGAAATTGGATCGTCTAATTATTCAATTCAAAATATTATTAGTAATTCTGACTCTTACTCAGCTCTTCTTTGGGCAAGTCTCTTAGCTTGTTTTATTGCAATTGTTATGACGGTTTGGCAGGGAATACAATCACTCTCGGATGTTATAAACTCTTGGTACAAAGGCGTTCAATCCATGCTGCTTGCATGTATAATTCTTGTACTTGCATGGTCGATAAGCAATGTTACAACCGAGTTAATGACTGCTGATTATTTAATTTCAATTGTAAGCGATGCGATAAACCCGAGATTTCTTCCGGTGATTGTTTTTATTGTGTGTGCATTTATAAGTTTTGCCACCGGCACGAGCTGGGGAACGATGGCAATAGTTATGCCGATAGTGATCCCTCTTGCTTCTCTGCTTTCCGACAATTTTGGTTTTGCTGGAGATGATAAAATTATAATAATTCACGGGGTAATAAGTTCCGTGTTAACCGGCTCTGTTTTTGGCGACCATTGTTCACCGATTGCTGACACAACAATCCTCAGTTCGATTGCTTCAAAATGCAATCACATTGATCATGTAAGAACTCAACTTCCTTATGCTATGTTGGTTGGGATTATTTGCATGGCTGCTGGAGATATTCCGACTGCTTTCGGATTCAGTCCATACTTTTCACTCGTTATTATTTTTGGAGTGCTCATAACTTTCTTGTTTGTTTTTGGGAAAAAGCTTCCTGAAGTCCCACAAAAAAGAATGTCTAGGATCGATTAGAGTAATGCTCAAAGATTAAGTTCGCTTTAGCTTCACCGACAACTTTTTTTAGATCATCAATAGAAGAAGTTCTTATCTGTTCAATATTTTCAAAGTGTGTCAGAAGTTTTTCAGATGCTTTTTTGCCAATCCCTTTAATTTCGGTCAATTCTGTTGCAAAAGTTCTTTTACTTCTTCGATCACGGTGGAATGTAATCGCAAATCTGTGAGCTTCGTCTCTTATATGCTGAATAAGTTTTAGACTTGATGATGTTTTAGGAATCGATTGTGGTTCCGAAATTCCAGGAAAGAAAACTTCCTCAAGTCGTTTTGCCAATCCTATAACTGGTTGATCTGTGATTTTAAGTTCATTTAGAATTTCAACCGCGCTGCTAAGCTGACCTTTCCCGCCGTCGATTATAATCAGATCGGGGAGCGGCTCACCGTTTTCAATAACCTTTGAATACCGTCTTCTTATTACTTCGCGCATACTTGCAAAATCATCGGGACCTTCGACATCCTTAATAATAAACTTTCTGTAAAACGATTTCTTCGGTTTGCCGTCCACGAAAACAACCATACTTGCGACAGTATCTGTGCCCTGTAGATTTGATATATCGAAACATTCCATTTTTTTCGGGATTACGGGAAGTCGTAAATCTCTTTTCAAAGCTGCTAATGTGTAGGGTACGTTGCCTTCTCGTTTCATTCTGTGAAGCTGAATTTCTTTTAGTTGAAGCATTGCGTTTTGTTTATTCATCCGCAACAAGGATAGTAATTCGCTTTTCCTCTGCGGGATAAAAAATTTTGTCGGTTTCAGTGCTTTGGTATTTAACCAATTTAATAAAGCTTCCTTATCGTCCGGTTCGATTTCAAGAATAATCTCTTTCGGAATTTCAACAAACTCGTTGTAGTAATGCTTGAGCACAGCACTGTAAATAGTGGGAAGTTCTTCCGCACCTTCATTAATCATTTTCAGGTTCTTTTTCCCGACAAGTTTTCCCCCGCGAATGTTCAATATTGTAGATGCTACATCCTTTCCTTCAACAGCTGCACTTATTATATCTCTATCTGTAAAATCCCTCGAGATAACTTTCTGCCGTGATTCATAAACTTGAAGCTGTTCGATTTTATCCCTTATTTCTGCAGCTTTTTCAAATTGGAAGTTATCCGATGATTCCTTCATCTTAGCTCTCAAATCGGAAATGAGTTCACTCGTTCTTCCCTTAAGAACTTTTACGACTTCATTCACCATTTCATTATAGTCTTTTTCGCTAACTAATCCCTCACACGGACCATCGCACTTCTTAATATGATAATCCAAGCATATTTTTATTTTACCTTCTTTAATTACATCGTCGTCGATGAAGTATTTGCAGCTTCTTATTTTGAATGCGGCGTTGATCATTCTAAGGGATGCTTTCATACTTTTAACATCGGTATAAGGTCCAAAATATTTTGAACCGTCCTTTACAATATCTCTTGTTGCAAAAATCTGAGGATAAGGTTCGTTTGTTACTTTAATATAAGGGAAGGATTTATCGTCTTTTAAGTTTACATTGTATCTTGGCTTAAGCTGTTTAATTAAATTGTTTTCAAGAACGAGTGCTTCCACTTCTGTATCGGTTATTATTAGTTGAAGATCATCTACTTTGCTGACCATTACTTCAGTTTTTGGAGAGGAAAGATTTGATTGAAAATAAGAGCGGACCCTATTCCTCAAATTTTTTGCTTTACCCACATAAATTACTTTTTGGTTTTTATCAAGAAATTGATAAACACCCGGCAAAGCAGGAAGCGCTTTTAATTTTTCTTCTAGTATTTCGTTCATAATTGATGCAAATCTACAATTTACCTTAATAAAAAACCCCATCCTTGGATGGGGCATTAACCTTAGTATTTTTTCCCCTTCTAATTAAACTTATAGTTTTTAGGAATAATAACTATACCGGTTTCCGAAACTTGAAATCGTTTTTTATCGACTTCAGGTTCAAATCCAATTTCGGTTCCTTCAGGAATCACAACATTTTTATCAATAATTGCTCTTCGAATTCTTGAATGCCTTCCGATATTTACGCTGTCAAATATAATGGAATCGGTTATATAGGTGTAACTGTTCACCCTCACATTAGGGCCTAAAATTGAACGCTCGACCAAACCTCCGGAAACAATTGTGCCGTCTGTAACAAGTGAATTATAAACGCGGCCGATTCTTTCTCCCTCGTGTGATAATGTTTTAGCGGGCGGAAGCTGAATAGCACGTGTTCTTAAAGGCCAATCTTTATCATAAAGATTGAAGTCGGGATTTACTTTTATCAAATCCATACTTGCAGCATAGTAGCTATCAATTGTTCCGACATCAACCCAGTAAGGATTTTCCTTTTTGTTTTCGTCAACGAATCGATAAGCTTGCACTTTATATGTATTTTCTATCATAAATGGGATCACGTGCTTTCCAAAATCCGTGCTTTCAATCTTTGAATTTTTCATATCCGCATATATTGATTTTAGTACATCGGCGTTGAATATATAAATCCCCATATTTACAAAGGATTGTCCCGGTCTATCCGGAACTTCCGGCGGATTTTTTGGTTTTTCGATGAACGACTTTACTTTGTAATCGGGATCAATTTCGAGAACACCGAATCTGTTTGCAAGATCTTTTTCGACAAACATACTGCTTATAGTAAGATCGGCTTTTTTCTGTACATGATACTGCAACATTTTCAGGTAATCCATTTTGTAAATATGATCACCCGAGAGAATGATCACCCATTTGTAATTACCATCAGAAATTAGATTTAAATTCTGTTCGATTGCATTAGCGGTTCCGAGGTACCAGTTATTGCTAACCTTTTGCTGGGGAGGAACAGAATATATAAACTCTCCAAGCTCAGGATTAAAAATACTCCAGGATTCAAAGATGTGTCGCGTTAACGAATCCGACTTATATTGAGTAAGCACGTAAATTTTCCTCAGTCCGGAATTCAAACAATTTGATAATGCAAAATCGATTATCCTGTACTTGCCTCCAAAAGGAACAGAAGGTTTTGTTCGTTCTTTGGTAAGAGGGAAAAGCCGTTCGCCTACTCCTCCAGCTAATATCATTGTTAAACTCGATCTAAGTAGTTCTGAACCGGTGAGTGCCATAGAATTCTCGTAATTGTTGTTTTAATAAAGTATATTAAAAAAAACTCTTATTGGCAATTGAACAATTTTCTTTGTCAAGTATCTAAAGATATATATTCGATACAAATTAAGTGACAAAAAATGAAAAATGCCCGAAAAATTAATATTATCGTAATATTTGCAGCGGCAATTGTGTCGGGACTAATAGGACTTTTTCTGATTTTTAATCCGATGGAAAAATTACAAAAGAAAAAGGATTACGGCTCCGCTTTAAAGGCATCGATTGATGATGATATTTATGTCGATTCGCTTTTGAGTGTTTATTTTAGGGAAGAACAATATTATCAGGATATTTTGCATTACGAAATTCGGTTGGATTTGTTTCCTGAATATGAAGAAATCAAAGCAAAAGTTATAATTACCGGCATCAAGGGGAAAACCACAAACGATTCGATTTACTTAAACTTTTATGACAATCTTGAGATAAGCAGTTTATTAGTAAATGGAAATAAAAATAATTATACAAGAACAGACTATCATCTTGCTATACCTAATGAGAATGATACGTTCAGAGTAGAAGTTGATTATTACGGTTCACCACAAAGTTTGGGATTTCAGTCATTTCAATTTGGAGATTACAACGAATCTCCGGTAATCTATACTTTGAATCAGCCTGTTTATGCTTCAACATGGTTCCCGTGCAACGATCTTCCGGATGATAAAGCTCAAGCGGATATTTTTATCACTTCCGATACCTCGCTTACAAATGTTTCCAATGGTGTGTTGATTGATGAAGAATACTTTGGTGAAAGAAAAACAACTCACTGGAAAACCGTTTATCCGATTTCCACTTACCTCATTTCATTTTATTCGGCAAATTATTCTAACTTCAAGGAACGGTATACAAGCATTGCGGGAAATACTTTATTACTCGATTACTATTCATTCCCCAATCATCTTTCAGAAGCAATGACTGATTATTCCATCAGTTCAAAAGCATTAAGAGTGTTTGAAGAACTCTTTGGTGAGTATCCTTTCATTAACGAAAAGTATGGGATAGCCGAGTTTCTTTGGAATATTGGCGCGATGGAGCACCAAACAATAACCGGAATGGGAACCACGTTTTTAACCGGCAGAAATTTTTATATAGATATTTATATTCATGAACTAGCTCACCAATGGTGGGGGAATGCGGTGGGTCCAAAAAATTGGAGAGAGCTTTGGCTCAACGAAGGATTTGCGACTTACTCACAAGCACTTTACTGGGAAAAGACCAAAGGGAAAAATTCATACACGAATTTCCTTGAATCACATTTCGGAACGTTCAGCGGTGGTACGCTCTACGACCCGGGGCAAAATCTTTTCGGCAGGAGAGTTTACGACAAAGGCGCTTGGGTGCTCCATATGTTGAGGTGCGAAGTTGGTGATTCACTTTTCTTCAAAATTCTTAGGAACTATTACAATTCGTTCAGGTATAAAAATGCATCGACCGAAGATTTTAAGAGGATTGCTGAGAATATCTCAAATAAAAATCTAGGAAAATTTTTTGATCAATGGGTAATTGATGGTGTGGGAATCTTGGAAGTTGAATACGATCTCAAATACGAGTTCTCTGATAAAATAATTTCCAGATTAGAACTACGACAAGCTCAAGAAGGGTATGCAGTATATCATTTCCCTCTTGAGCTTAAAATTATTGCGGGTGAGAGCTCATTGATATCGAATCATTACATAACATCGTTAGATACTACTTTGTATTTCGAGACCGATATAAAACCGTCTAAAATTATATTTGACCCTAACAGTAAGTTGTTGGCACTTTTTAGGGAAGCAAATTTGAAATAATAATTATAAATTAAGGTTTTCAAAAACACGGAGAATATTGGAAAAACCGGCATTTTTTGTATCGGATTTGCACTTTGGATTGCAATTACCAGAACAAGAAGACAAGCTTGAACGTAAGTTTGTTAGATTTTTGGAATATGCGCTCGAGAACGCTGAAAGTTTATACATTCTCGGTGATCTGTTTGATTATTGGTTTGAGTACAGACGGGTAATACAGAAAGGATATTTTAGAACTTTTACCGCCTTGCAGAATTTAACCGAAAAAAATATTAGCGTACATTATTTGATCGGTAACCATGATTTTATGCACAGAGATTTTTTCACCAAGACAATTGGTGTTAGAATTTATGAAAATCCGATTGAAGTTATTCTCGATGGGAAAAAATTTTATCTTGGGCACGGAGACGGGTTAATCAAAAATGACACCGGTTATAAGATTTTGAAAAAAGTATTGCGCAATAAAACCATTCAAAATTTGTATTCATTAATTCATCCGGATTTTGGGATCTGGCTTGCTTCTTCCTCGAGTAAAACAAGTAGAGGTTACACGAGTTCAAAGAATTATGGAGAAGATGACAGTTTATATTTAACCGCAAAAACTTTGATTGAAAATGGGTTCGACTACGTACTTTTTGGGCATAGCCATAATAAAAAATTTATTCAATATAAAAATGGCTATTATATAAATCTCGGTACATGGCTCGAGAAACCCTGTTACGGAAAATATTTCAACAATAAATTTGAAATTTTAGATTGGGAACCGAATGAATAAACCTTCAGCAAAAAAGAAGAAAAAAACTAACCAGAGAAAAATTATTCTTTCGGCGGTATCAACCGTGGTAATTGTGTTCATAATTTCGATGTTCTTTTTTATTCAGTATGTTGTTGACGGACTTCCTTCCTTGGAAGAATTAGAAAATCCAAAGCCAAAACTTGCCAGTAATGTCTTCAGCAGTGACGGTGAACTCCTTGGCAGATTTTTTAGGGAGAACCGTATCGAAACGAACATTGACAGCATTCCCAAATTTGTTGTTGATATGCTAATAGCGACCGAGGACCGAAAATTCTTCAATCACTGGGGTGTTGATCTAGACAGATTTTATAAAGCGATGGTTAAGACAATCTTCTTGGGTCAGAAACAAGGTGCTAGCACGATAACACAGCAGCTAGCAAAAAACTTATACGAATTAAAATTTCAAAGAGAATCGTTGTTTGATGTTGGGGTTAGAAAACTCCGTGAATGGATTACGGCAATTCAAATTGAAGAAACATACACGAAGAGCGAAATTCTTGAAATGTATTTTAATATCTCATATTTCGGCGAAGGGGCGTATGGAATCGAAACCGCTGCAAAAGTTTATTTCAATAAATCTCTTCAAGAAATTACCATCCCTGAAGCCGCTGTATTAATTGCTTTGCTCCGTTCTTCGGTCTATTATCATCCGGTTAAATATTATAACAATGCAATTCAGAGAAGAAATCTTGTAATGTATAACATGGTTGATTTCGGCGTTTTGGAAAAATCTGTTTATGATTCCCTGAAAGCAACTTCGATAGATGTCAATCTTGAAAGTATAAGCGAAGGTTTTATAAGTGATGCAGCACCACATTTTGTTGAATATGTACGTCAACAGCTTAACCAAATGGCGGATAAATATGAATATGATCTTTATGAAGACGGCTTGACGATTTATACAACCCTCGATTTGCGAATGCAGAAGATTGCTACAAAAGCAGCACAAGATCATCTAAAAGAATTTCAGAAGAAATTTGATGGATATTGGAAATGGTCAAGACATAAAGATTTGTTGAACGAGCACATTGATAAAGCGATTAAAAACCGTCTTGATTATAAAAATGCTGCAACTCAAGAAGAAAGAAAATTAATTTATGCAGATCTAAAGCGGAATGTTGCGTTCGTCGATTCGGTTCAGAAACGAGCTCAAGAAATTGAGGTTGGTTTTGTATGTATTGATGTAAAAACCGGTGAAATAAAAGCTATGGTCGGTGGTAGAGATAACAATTTTAAGTACGGATTAAATCACGTTACTCAAATCAAAAGACAACCAGGCTCCTCATTCAAACCTATTATTTATACTGTAGCGATAGATAATGGACTTTATCCTGCCTATCCAATATTAAATCAAAGATTTATATTTGGAGAGAAACCGATTGAATGGTCACCGCAAAATTTCGATAGAACAACAGGCGGTTTTACCACATTAAGAGAAGGTTTGCAGCGTTCATTGAATTTAATTGCCGCGAGACTTGTAATCGAAGATCATGTCAAATTGACACAAGTTGGTAAATATGCTGAAAAAATGGGCATCGAAAGCCGGATAGAACTCTTACCAGCAATATCACTTGGCGGCACGTCCGGCTTCACTCCGCTTGAAATGACATCAGTTTATGCAACAATTGCAAATCATGGAATTTACAACAGCCCAATTTCAATAACAAAAATTGAAGATAAAGACGGAATAATTATTGATCAGTTTAACTCTACTACTCGTGAAGCCATTTCCGCAGAGACCGCATACATTATAACGAACTTGATGGAAACAGTTGTTAACAGCGGAACCGGAAGTGCTGTGAGATCGCGTCATAGTTTTTTTAGACCTGCAGCAGGTAAGACAGGAACAACAAACGGTTACACCGACACATGGTTTTTAGGATTTACTCCACAATTGGCTGCTGGAGTTTGGGTAGGGTTTGACGATCAGAGGATTTCGTTTACTAACACATACGGAACCGGTTCACAAGCAGCATTACCTATTTGGGCTATGTTTATGAAAGCAGTTTACGAAGAGTTCGACGAAGAATTGCCTCTTGAGTATTTCGAAGCTCCCGAAAGCGGAGACGTTGTAACCGCAACGTTTTGCTACGAAACTATTTTTGAATTGGGGGACCCAAAATTATATTCCGCTGACTGTATGTCGGGGACTTATCAGGATATTATCAATACAAAAGATCTTCCAAGACCTTTTAATGCGGAGAAGGATACTTCAATCAAAATATTCGATAGATATATGTGGATTGACACAATGAGTCATGAAGCAATAGAAATTATTGACTAGAATTTGTAATTCGCTAATTCTTAATTAATTTTATAATCTTGATTTGTAACTTTTTTTTGCCGATAAAACAAAATTTCTATTTGCATAATATTTTGCCCGGATGGCGGAATTGGTAGACGCGCTAGGTTCAGGGTCTAGTTGGAGCAATCCAGTGCAGGTTCGACTCCTGTTCCGGGCACAAATTTATTTCAGTTAATTTTTATTGATTCTTGAAAAAGCATATCTGAAAGCCCAAGAGTTCACAAAAGCTCATTACGAAAACTTCCCGGTTATTTCGCTTTTTTTACCTGTAAACATTCGGAAGCATATTGCTGTTGTTTATCAATTTGCCCGGCAGGCAGATGATATTGCGGATGAGGGGAGTGATTCACCGGAAAGAAAACTTATTAAACTGAAAGAATACAAAAATAAATTTGAAAATAGTTTGCAAAAAAATTATTCGGACGAATTTTGGTTTGCTCTTTCTGACACTATTTCTACAAACAATTTAACGGCGGAAAATTTCCTTAAATTGATTGAAGCTTTTGAAAGTGACGTTACAAAAAATCGGTTCAAAGATTTTTCAGAAATTCTGAGTTACTGTTCACTTTCAGCAAATCCTGTAGGAAGAATTATTTTAGAACTAAATAATATTAGTTCACCGGAAACATTGAAATTTTCGGATTATATATGCACGGCTTTACAGTTGACAAATTTTTACCAGGATGTTTCAATCGATGTTAAAAAAAATCGGATTTACATCCCTCTCGACGAAATACAATCTTTCGGGTTAACTGAAGATGATTTTCTTCAACTTAATTACGGGGATAATTTTAAGAAATTAATTGAATATCAAGTTGATCGTGCGCAGGATTTTTTTAACAATGGGAAACCTCTGCTGAAAGAACTGCCCGGACGATTGAAACGTCAAATTAACTGGACTATTCTTGGAGGAGAGGAAATTTTAAAAAAAATTAGAAGAATGGATTATCGTGTTGACGATTTCCGCCCTAAATTGAATAAGATTGATTATATTATTTTGGCTTTAAAAGCAATAATGTAGGAAAAGTCATAGAACAATCGAAACAAATAGCGAAAGAAAGCAAAAGCAGTTTTTACTATGCCTTCAGTCTGCTCCCTCAGCAGAAACGTGAAGCAATGAACACCATCTATGCGTTCTGCCGAAGAACAGATGACATTGTTGATATCGATCATCATCCGGAAGATCTTAAATATGAAAATTTAAGAAGGTGGCGCAACGAGCTTGAAAAATCGATTTACGGTATTTCCGACTACGCACTTTTAAATAAACTTTCTGCAATTATAAAACAATTCAACATTCCGATAGAACCGTTTTTTGAATTGATAAGCGGTATGGAAATGGACTTACAGAAAAACAGATATATTCATGTTGAGGATCTAATTCAATATTGTTACCGTGTAGCCTCGACAGTTGGATTGATGTGCATTGAAATCTTTGGATATAAAAATAAATCAGCCCGGGATTATGCAGTTAATCTGGGTGTTGCTATGCAGCTTACGAACATAATCCGCGATGTCAAAAAAGACGTAGAATTTGGAAGAATTTATCTTCCGCAAAATGATCTAGCAGCTTTCAATTATTCTGAAAATGATTTGGCTGAAAATATTTACAATAATAATTTTGTTGACCTAATGAGTTTTGAAGCGAGTCGAGCAAAAGAATATTTTAACAAAGCGAATTTATCTCTTGATTACGAGGATAAACCTTCTATGTTTGCAGCAAGAGCAATGCAGCACATTTATACAAAACTTCTTTATAAACTTGAAGCGAAAAAATTTAATGTATTTGAAGAAAACATAAATGTTTCTAAACTAGAGAAAACATCTATTGCACTAGGTGTTTGGGCAAAGTACAGTTTAGTCTATTAGATGAAAAAAGTTTTAGTTATCGGTGGAGGATTAGCAGGCCTCAGCACTGCAGTTTACCTTTCGAAAAATAATTTCAATGTCACTCTTCTTGAAGCTTCCCCAAAGTTGGGTGGGAGAACTTATTCATTTTTCGATAAAGAACTTGGTCTCGAAATTGATAATGGCCAGCATATAATGATGAGTTGTTACAGAGCAACTCTCGACTTTTTAGATTTGATCGGCAGCAAAGAAAAATTATACATTGAAGATAAATTAGATTTACTCTTCATCAATCCAGCAAACAATAATGTAAAAATAAAATCCTTCGGTATTTTCTATCCCTTTGATTTATTAGTCGGACTGTTGTTTGCTAAAGGAATTACATTACTTGAGAAGTATAAACTAAAAATCTTTTTCGTAAAATTGATTTTTCAAAAAGAAAGTAATCTACACAGTCTTACAGTGTTTGAATGGTTGAAAATTAACAGACAGCCGGAAAATCTTATTAACAATTTTTGGTCTGTTTTAGTTATTGGAACGATGAACACAACTATTGAAAAAGCATCGGCAAGAACTTTTTTCAGTGTTCTTAAAAATATTTTTTTGAAAGGTGGAAACGGTTATAAAATGGTGATTCCTAATACCGGACTTTCAAAAATATTTTGCGAACCTGCAGAGAATTTTATTTCGGAGCATAACTGCAAAATCCTCAAATCCGAAAAAGTTGAAAAAATTATAACGGAGCAAAACAAGGTTGTTCAAGTTCATACAAATAAAAACCATTACACCGACTTCGATTATCTCATCTCGGCAATTCCTTACAATTCCTTAAACAATTTGCTCGAAATTACTAAAATAGATTTTCAATTCTCTCCGATAATTACTGTTCACGTTAAGATGGATACTTCCGAGTTTGATCGAAAACATTATGCTTTTCTTAATTCACCGGTTCATTGGGTGTTCGTTCATCATAATCATATTTCATGCGTAACAAGCAGCGCAGAAAAATTAGTTGATTTAAGTGAAGTGGAATTAAAAAATACTTTTCTGTCGGAACTTAGAAAAATATTTCCTGGTAAAAACTTTTATTTGAATTCGATGAAAGTTATAAAAGAAAAACGCGCTACCTTTATTCCTTCGGTGCAAAATGAAAAACAAAGAATAAAAATGAAAAGTACTATTCAAAATCTTTTTATTGCCGGGGATTGGGTAACACCCAATCTGCCTTCGACTATCGAAGGTGCAATATTAAGCGGAATAAATGCTGCTTTTAATATTGTAAAATTAAAGAATAAAACTACTTAAAAGCAGAGTGAATGTCTGCTTTACTTGACATAAATGTCTTAATTAGTTAAATAGAAGTTATTCTTTTCTACAAGGAGGATAGTATGTCGAATTTAAAATCTAAACTTCAAGAAAAAATTGAAGGATGGCGCCCCCGAACCACAAAATTGCTCAAAGAATATGGTGATGTTAAAATTGGTGAAGTCACAATAGGTCAAGCAATTGGGGGTATGCGCGGAGTTAAGTGTTTAACGACGGATATTTCTTATCTCGATCCAATGGAGGGTATTCGTTTCAGAGGTTTTACAATTCCCGAAGCATTGGAAAAACTTCCGAAGGTGCCGGGGAAAGAGACTCCATATGTTGAAGGATTTTTCTATCTGCTTCTTACCGGGGAAATTCCATCGGAAGAAGATGTGAAAGAAGTTGCCGCTGAATTCAACAAAAGAAAAATTGTACCTGGTTATGTTTTTGATATTCTGAAAGCAATGCCGGAAGACAGCCACCCGATGGTTATGTTCTCAACAGCAATTTTATCAATGCAGCGTGAATCCGAATTTGTTAAGCAGTATAACGAAGGACTTAACAAAATGGATATGTGGATTCCTACTTACGAAGATGCTCTAAATCTTTTAGCAAAACTTCCTCAAATTGCTGCATTTATTTATCGTTACAAATACAAGGGCGGACAAATCATCGATCCTGATCCCGATCTTGATATGGGAGGCAATTTTGCACATATGATGGGTGTTGATGCACCGTATGATGATCTTTCAAGACTTTATTTCATTCTGCACAGCGATCACGAAAGCGGAAACGTTTCTGCACACACCGGTCACTTGGTTGCAAGTGCATTATCCGATATTTATTATTCGATCAGCGCAATGATCAATGGTTTGGCTGGACCGCTTCACGGATTAGCAAACCAAGAAGTTTTAAGATGGCTTCACAGCGTGAGCGAACAGATGGGAGGAAAAATCCCGACAGAAGAAGAAATGAAAAAATTTGTTTGGGATACCTTGAACTCCGGACAAGTAATTCCTGGATTCGGTCATGCAGTTTTAAGAAAAACAGATCCTCGCTACACTGCTCAACGTGAGTTTTGTTTGAAACATCTTCCGGATGATCCGTTATTTAAATATGTTGATGTACTTTACAAAGTGACCCCTCCGATTCTTGAAGAGCAAGGTAAAGCAAAAAATCCTTGGCCTAACGTTGATGCACAGTCCGGTGTTATTCAATGGCATTACGGCGTAAGGGAATATGATTTCTACACAGTGCTGTTCGGAGTTGGACGAGCACTGGGTGTTTGTGCAAATATTATTTGGGACAGGGCTTTAGGATATCCTATCGAACGTCCTAAATCACTTACGACGGATATGCTGGAAGAAATCGCCCACATCAAGTAATAATTTATCAGTAATTATTTTTTTTAAGGGATAGGAGTAATTTCCTATCCTTTTTTTATTTTAAACCTTCGTTTAACGAAACCGTCTAATCATGAAATTTTTTTTTGGAGGATAGATGAAAAAAATATTTCTCGCACTACTTTTTACACTTTCGATTTCCGCACAAACATCTGTAGAGGATGTTAAAGAAATTCGATTGACAAACGGGATGAAAATTTTTGTAATTGAAGATCATTCAATACCGAATGCAAATATGTATTTGTTTTGGAAAGTTGGGTCTAGGAATGAGTATCCCGGAATTACAGGACTTTCTCACTTCTTTGAACATATGATGTTCAACGGATCGAAAAAATATGGTCCCAAAATGTTTGACCGGGTGATGGAAGCAAACGGAGGTGCAAACAATGCTTATACATCGCAGGATGTCACAGTTTATACGGATTGGTTCCCAAGTTCTTCCCTTGAAGTTATTTTTGATCTGGAAGCAGATAGAATAGCTAACTTAAACTTCGATGATGAGATGATCGAAAGTGAAAGAGGGGTGGTCCTTTCGGAAAGGAGCACTGGGCTCGAAAATAGTAATTATCAAAAACTGAGCGAACAGGTTCTTTCGGTTGCATTTTCTGCTCATCCTTACGGCTGGTCTGTCATCGGTCATGAGTCTGACATAAAAAACTGGACGAAGCAAGATCTACAGAATTATTTCGCTACATATTATGCACCGAATAACTGTACCGTTGTTATTTGCGGGGATGTCAACATTAACGAAGTGGAGCGATTGGCAAAAAAATATTTTGAACCAATAAAACCAAATGATCCTCCCCGGGAAATTCATACGGTAGAACCTCCGCAAGAAGGGGAGAAAAGAGTAAAGGTTATTAAGGAAGTTTCTTCACCTAATATTATGATTGTATATCACATTCCGGAATGTAAACATCCCGACTATTATTCATTGGATCTATTGAGTTCAATACTCTCATCAGGTAAATCCTCTCGATTGTATTCATCGATAATCAACAGTTCTTCCGCGGCTACAAATGTTTTCAGTTACACAGACGATTCGTTTGATCCGTCTTTGTTCACTGTTTTTTCTACTGCTTCGAAAGGAGTTAGTGCGGACTCACTTGAATCTCTCATTCTCAAGGAAATAGACAAAATTATTGCACAAGGTGTTACCGAAAAGGAATTGCAGAAAGTTAAGAACCAAAAATTGATTGGATTTTACAGATCAATGGAAACTATAAATGGAAGAGCAAATACGTTAGGTACATTTCAACTGTTCTATAGTGATTATAAAAGAATGTTCAGTGCTCCCAATGATTACAAAAAAGTGACTGTTGAAGATATTAAAAGAGTCGCTGAGAAATATCTCACAGCTAAGAACAGAACAATTGGTATTTTAGAAGGGGAGAATGAATAATGAAAAAGAAAATTATTTTGTACTTATTTATAATTATATCCATTTTTACAAATTCATACGACGCCGGTGATAAATCCTTCACTCTTCCAGCGTATGAGAAATTTGTTCTTCCTAATGGGCTAACGGTTTATCTGATGGAAAACAAGGAAGTTCCTCTCATAACGGTTCAAATGGTTGTAAAAGCAAGTGTATTTAATGAAGGAGCAAATTACGGTCTTGCCAATGCTGTTTCGGAAGCTTTATTGTTTGGAACTAAAACATTTTCGAAATCACAAATTGAAGAGGAGTTTGATTTTAGAGGTGCTTCGTTACGGACTTCCGCTGATAAAGAATATACAACCATCTCAACTAATTTTATCAAAGATGATTTTGATGATCTTGTTGCAATCTTTAAGGAAGTCATAACTCTGCCAATCTTTCCGGAAGATGAAATCGAAAAATGGAAAAGCAGGCAGGTTTCGGTTCTGACCCAAGCAAAAGAAAGTCCAGGATCGGTAATTTCAAATTATTTCTCAAAGTTTATGTATGAGAATCATCCGTACGGAAATCCTTTGGATGGGACAGTAGAAACAATTAATAAACTGAATCATGAAAAAATATCAGAATTTTACAATTCGAACTATCTCCCTTCGATGAGTGCACTGATAATTGTCGGGGATATCAAAACTTTAGAAATGAAAAGCAAAGTTGAAAACATTTTTGGTGATTGGATTTCTGAATCAGAGAATTACAAAGTGCCAGCACTGGAAGAATACTTTGCGCACGACAAAAACAGAGTGCTCCTGGTTAATAAAAATGATTCGCATGAAACAACTTTTTACATCGGTCAATTCGGAATCGATAGAAAAAACAGAGACTACATTCCGGTAACTGTAATAAACACAATTCTTGGCGGTAGATTTACGTCGTGGCTTAACGATGAATTAAGGGTGAATGCCGGTTTGACGTATGGTGCAAGAAGTTTCTTTTCTCGTTTTAATTCATCCGGACTTTTTGCGATCTATAGTTTCACAAGAACCGAAACCACTTTCGATGCGATTGATCTGGCTCTCGAGGTTCTGAACAGAATTCATACAAAAGGGATCGACGAGGAAACCTTAACTTCGGCAAAAAATTATATTAAAGGACAATTTCCGCCGCGTTACGAAACATCTTCAAGTTTGGCAAATCTTCTTGGGGAAATGTTTGTTTACGATTTTGATGAATCATTCATAAATGATTTTGAAAAGAACGTGGATGAACTAACTCTCGAAAAAAGCCGGGAAATAATTAAGAAATATTTCCCCTCGGAAAATCTCCAGTTCGTCTTGATAGGAAAAGCTGAAGAATTGCGGGATAAAGTTAAAAAGTACGGCGAAGTAACTGAGAAAGAAATTCTATCAGAAGGATATTAATTTTTAAGGGAGTTGGCTTAATTGTTAGGAAAATTTACTAATGAGTTCTAATTTAGATAAGTTTTTTAAGTCAACTTCCCATTCAGCTTTTTTCACTTTGAAATTCATCAAAAAAAACCTTATTTAATGCCTGCCTTCATTAATTGAGTGAAATAATATGTCTGGTGACCAGCTAAACATCGAAGAAAGATTAAAATTAGTTCAACAGAAGATAAGTGCGGGAAAGTCTGCACTTGAAGAAACCGAAGTGCTGCCATTGTGTCAATCGATCAACGAACTTCTTGTCGAGATTGACCACAAAATTATTAGCGATAGTAAAACTGCTGCCGAATCAATTCTTCATATCTTCTATGACTTGCATCCTTCCGGATTGATTTACGAAATAGCTCAAAATGTTTCTGTCGAAACCGCATTTAACTTTGGAAAATTACTTCTTGAACAGAGTGGAGCTAACGTTAGTAATAATTTGATTGGGCAGATATCAATTGAATATCTTGAATTAATTCGTCAACCTGAATTTTTGACAAGAATTTATGGTGAAGAGCGATGGGAAGATTTGACCCTTCAACTTATAATTAACTCAAATCTAACTCTTAAAAAATTATTTGATCAAAGAAGAAGAATTTATGACACAAAGACTTTATTCAATCTGATTCGCGGAAAAAACATAACAAAAATTTCTTGGCAAAAATCTTTCTACCAGATTGATGAAATATCAGCAGCTGTATCAGGAGTTATTTCAACTCCCGGTTCAAAAGTTGCGTTTTTAACTGACAATTCTATTAAAATGGCTTTCTGTGATCTTGCATGTCTTTACTCAGGAATCGTTAATGTAATGATTCCGGCTAATTCTGTTCCTCAACACATAAGCTATATTCTTAATCAAACAGAGGCAGAATTACTTTTTGTAACGGATGAAAAGCAGTTAAGTAAGGTTAAGTCAATTAAGTCCGAACTCACTTTCTTGAAAAATGTAGTGATGTTTGAAGGAAGCAGCGTTGAAAAATGGGTTATGTCTTTCAATGAATTTCTCGAATTTTCTAAACAGAAAAAAGAAATTCCTGAACTCGGTTTAAATGATATTGCAACAATTATGTACACCTCCGGAACCACCGGTGAACCGAAGGGAATAATGTTCTCAAATCTTAATCTTGTTTATAAACGTTTCTGCAGGGCAATTGCAATACCAGAAATAGGTGACAGGGATAGATACCTAAGCTTCCTCCCGTTGTATCATACTTTTGGAAGATATCTCGAGTTACTGGGGGCAATCTTTTGGGGAGCAGAGTATTCGTTTATGGAGAACCCTTCTGTTGAAACAATGATTCAAAATATGCAGATGATTAAACCCACAATTTTTATAAGTATTCCAAAAAAATGGATTCAACTCTATGAAAGTATTGCAGCCAGAGTAGATCTTGAACTTGACGATATCTCAAAAATAAAAGAAGCTATTGATTTTGTAACCGGAGGTGACCTTAAATATGGTTTGTCTGCAGCGGGATATCTTCCTTCCGAAGTGTTCACTTTTTTTCAGAAGTACAGAATCGAATTGATGAGTGGTTTTGGCATGACCGAAGCAACCGGAGGAATAACCATGACACCTCCGGGAAAGTATACAGAAAATTCATTAGGTAAAGCCTTGCCGGGAATTAAAATAAGAGTGGCTGATGACGGTGAATTGTGGATAAAAGGTTCTTACGTTATGCTCGGTTACTATGATCAGACAAAAGAGGAAGTTTTTGATGAGAACGGTTGGTTCCCGACCGGTGATATTATGCGGATGGACTCAAATGGTTTTATCGAAATTATAGATAGAAAAAAAGAAATTTATAAAAACATAAAAGGGGAAACAATTGCTCCCCAAAAGATCGAAAATTTCTTCAGAGAAGTTGAATATATTAAACAAGTATTTTTAGTTGGGGATCACCGTCCTTATAACACCGTCTTAATTTATCCGGACAAAAACGAAAAGTTCGATAAAATTTTTTCTAACCCCGAACAAGTTAACGATTATTATTCATCAGTTGTTGTTTCAGTAAACAAATTTCTAGCTCCGTTTGAAAGAATATTGGATTATAAACTTATAGACAGAGCTTTCTCTGCAGAGATGGGTGAACTTACTCCAAAAGGTACATATAAAAGAAGAGTCATTGAAGAAAATTTTTCTTCAGAGATTGAACAACTTTATACAAAAACTTATTCCGAATTATGGGTGGATGATTTTGAAATTAGAATCCCAAACTGGTTCTTGAGAGAAAAAGGATGTTTGAATAGAGATGTTTTAGTTTCAGAGAATGGAATTGCAATTCCAAAATTAAATTTGGAGCTGATGATACACCGTAAAGTAAAAAATCAAAATTTATTTAGAATCGGCTGTTATTATTACAAAGTCGAAAGCAAGTTTATTGATCTTCAAGCATTTTTTATAAATCCAATTTATTGGCTCGGAAATTCTAATCTTGTGAATTTTACCGGCGAGACGATAGTTCAGTGGTCCAGACATTCTTCAAGCGATTCGCATATTAAGTTCGTTTCCGTTTATGAGTGCAGAGAAAATACTCAAGTTGAGTTCCAATCGCTTAAAAGCATAGCTAAGTCGAACGAGAGGTCGTTGTTTGGGCTCCATCTTGCGGTTTTTTATCTTCAGTCAAATAATGAAAACGAAGCACGCTTCGCATTGAATTATGTGAAAGAATTTCTTAATGATGACACAGCCCCGCTTTATAGATTTGCACTGCACATTTTTATGCGGCCCAATGTTTCACCCTTCACTGCAATTAGAAAGCAAATGTTTATAGATGTTATAAATAAAATCAAACATGATGATTTTGAAAAATTTCTTTCTATTTACCTTAGTTGCGATTATGAAATTTTGGATCCGGAAACTTGCACTGCAATAAGCTCGCTCGGCAACAGCGAGAAAATTTTGATAGCAATTGAAGATACCCTTCATCATGAAGTCGATCGCTATTCTTCTGAAAAAGGCGTCAATCAGAGCCCGCTTCCAAATTTATTTTATTTACTCGCTTCATTTGGAATTGAACATCCAACAAGATACAAACAGATAAGACAAGCTTTGGTTAGATACCAACTACTGCAAACAAAAAAAGAATTGATCGGTTTAGCATCCGAAGCAAGATTAAAGCTACGCAACGGGTTGCGTGACTGGCTGGGACAAAATCAAACGGTTGCGGTAGATGAGGAGACAGGGGAGGAATACGGCTGGGAGGATGTTATCATTTTCGAAGAAAATACTGACCCCGTTGATAGGCAGTTAATAACAAAAGTAATAATTGAATCTCCTATTCTTCGCGAAGCGGTGTTTCTGCTTTCAAACGGAAGAATTATCAGACTGAATAATATTCTTCCGGGAGGAGTTTGGATTAGTTTGTGGAGAGAATTGGATGAGAAAAAAGTTTACAGAATATCTATTCAAACAAATGAATTCGGTTCTTTTGATATCGCCCTTAATCTGGGAATAAATAGAGCTATTGAAGAGATCGTAGAGGAAGTTAATTGGTGCATCCTCGCAGGATCGAGATATTACTATCAAGAACTTGTTGAGGATTTTGGAGGACTTTGGACGGAGTATTTTGCATGGACGAGTGATTTTGTCCCAGGCGAAACAGTTGATAAATTCATTAACAGAATCACTCGAAGAGATGATGAAAAGGGGAAGGAAAGAGTCTATTACCTCTGGCCATTCTTTATTTGGAATGCCTCGGCTTCTTATTTCAACTTTTGGAAACTTACCTATTATAAATTCTATCTTGAGAATCCGGTTGTATCAAATTATATAATTCCTCCACATGATTATCAAACAGGAACGAGAGTACTTTCGATATCGCGAAAGAAAAAATTTGTAAATCTAATAGATCTGTTTAATAATTTTTATTCAATGTTCGTTCAGGACGGAAATAAAACTTATCATCCGAATGATGATATAGATTATTGGAGATTTATTTTTTCCGGATTGATAAATGCAGAAGGTGTTGAAAAAGGATTGACAATACTAAATAAACTGTCGGATGAATTAAATACTGCTGAAGAATCCCCGGAAATTGAAGAAATAAAAAATAGTCTTACTTCTTTCTTGAGGGATATTGAGGAAAATGGATACATTCCCAAGCAATTGTATTTTGCCATAAATCGTTTCCATAGATGGAAAAATCTTAATCAAGCGGCGGACTCAGGCGCAGAAGCGGAAATGCTAAGTGAACTGTACGACACTTATAGTTTGAACGAACTTGAAAAACTTTATCCCGAAACTAGGACAAGATTTTTCCTTGAAACTGTCTATGCAAATTCCGATCCGGAAGTTTCAAAAATTATTAAGGATATTTCGATCAAGCAGCACAGAAAAGAACTGTCAAAAGAAAAAGCGACTGAAAAACTATCGAACTTAAAATCCGAAATCGATCTAGATGAAAAAGAAAATTTCTTTTTGACCCGGTTATGTTATCCGCACCTAAAACCTTCTGACGAAGCCGTCATTCTTCCAACAAGAGGTGCAGGTACATTTGCCTCCAATCTGGTAGTTCAATATCAAGATTCTGAGGGAAATCCATTTGTGATAAGAAGTCCGATATCACCTCGGGAAATTTCGAGACTTCATCAACTTTTTCTTGAAACCAATTTGATGGTAAATTTTAAACCCGAACATCAATTTCTTGTTGCACTTTCCGAAAGAGGATTTATTATCGGCGGACTTTTCTATAATGCAATAGATTCGAAAACAGTATACATGGATAAAATTGTTGTAAACAACAGATACAGACGCAAAGGAATCAGCGATAAATTGATGAATGAACTTTTTAATCGAATGAAAAGTGAAAATTATGATTACGTTACGACAGGTTTTTTCAGACCGGAATATTTTTATCATTTCGGTTTCAAAATCGAGAGAAAATACTCAGGCTTGGTTAAAAAATTGTGAATCAACTTATAAATAAAAATCTTTTTTCAAAAAATAATTACTACTTATTAAGAATTTTCATATCTTTTAATCCCAAAAACGGCCATCCAAAAAAAGAAAAATCCTATGAAATTTAAAAAGAAGGTTAAGTACATATTTGTTACAGGCGGTGTAGTTTCATCACTGGGTAAAGGCATTACTGCGTCCGCTTTGGGATTATTGCTGAAAATGAGAGGATTCAGCGTAACTGTTCAAAAATTTGATCCTTATATCAATGTTGATCCTGGCACTATGAGCCCTTTTCAGCACGGTGAAGTTTATGTTACGGAAGACGGCGCTGAAACCGATTTGGATCTGGGTCATTACGAACGCTTTCTAGATGTTGATATGTCAAAGGACAATAACACAACAACAGGACAAGTTTATAATGAAGTAATCACAAAGGAAAGGAGAGGTGATTATCTGGGGGCTACGGTTCAAGTTATTCCGCACATCACTGATGAAATAAAACGGCGGATGCGCGCTTTGGAATCCACGAACAAATATGATTTCATAATAACGGAAATAGGGGGAACTGTTGGCGATATAGAGAGTCTTCCATTTATGGAATCGATTCGTCAGATGATGCTTGAACTAGGGAGGAAGAATGCAATTTCGATACATGTAACCTTAGTCCCATATATCCGATCCGCCGGCGAAATGAAAACAAAACCCACACAGCATAGTGTGAAAAATCTGCTAGAGTTGGGTATTCAGCCAAATATTCTCGTATGCCGTTCGGAGAATAAATTATCTAAAGAAATCCGCGAAAAGATAGCACTATTCTGTAACGTGAATCCACACGCCGTTATTTCTGCATATGATTGTGATTCAATTTATGAAGTCCCTATAACGTTATTTGAACAAAATTTAGATAAAATTGTTCTTAAAAAATTAAAAATGCCAGATATTAAAGTAGACATCGACAAGTGGAAAGCATTTGTCGATAAGATAAAAAATCCTTCCGGTGAAGTTAATATCGGGGTTTGCGGAAAATACACCGATGTAATCGATGCATATAAAAGTATATCAGAAGCTTTTATTCATGCCGGTGCAGAAAATGATGTTAAAGTAAATGTTAAATATTTCAGCTCAGAAGAGATCGAAGAAAAAGGTGCAGGGGAATTGCTTAATAAATATGACGGTATATTAGTTCCGGGCGGTTTCGGAGAACGGGGGATTGAAGGAAAAATTTCTGCCGCTGAATATGCAAGAGTGAATAAAATACCATACTTCGGAATTTGCCTTGGAATGCAGTGCTCGGTGATTGAGTTTGCCAGAAATGTATGCGGAATCAAAAGGGCGAACAGCTCGGAATTTTTAAATGGAAAATATTCTGTAATTGATCTCATGCCCGAGCAGAAGAAGGTGAGGAATAAAGGTGCTACTATGAGACTCGGTGCATACCCATGTGTGCTGATGAACGGAACAAAAGCTAAAAAGGCATATAAAAAGGATAAGATTTCCGAAAGGCACAGACACCGATACGAGGTTAATAATGATTTCCGTGAAGTGTTGCAGCAAAATGGTTTGATAATTAGCGGTGTTTCACCCGATAACAATTTGGTTGAAATGATTGAATTGGAAGATCATCCTTGGTATGTAGGTTGTCAGTTCCATCCGGAACTTAAATCACGGGCTACAAAAGCTCATCCTTTGTTCCGGGATTTTGTAAAATCAGCAATTGAATATTCAAATACAAAGTAATATAAATTAATGAAAAAATTATTCTTTATCCTTATAATCATTACATTCACATTAAATGCTCAAAGTAAATACGATAATAAGATTTCTCACTGTTATAATTTAATTTATGAATTCAAATTTGATGAAGCCGAAAAACTTCTTTTCGATTTAATCGAAGATGATCCAAAACAAGCTGAGCCTTATCAACTTCTTTCCCAAATTCATCTTTGGTTCTATCTTGGATGCAAAGATGAGGGTGAAATAAAGATTTACGAGGAATATGCAGATTCTGCCCTAACCAAAGCTGAGATTCAACTAAATGACAATCCGGATAATCCCAAAAATCACCTTCTGTTGGGGAATATTAAAATGCTTGAAGCACTTGCAGCAACATCGCGAGACGAAATGCTTAGTGCATTCTGGTCAAGCAAAAGTTCGATGGGATATTTTAAAGATGCACTGTCGATAGATCCTGAACTTTATGATGCTCATCTCGGAATTGGATTGTTCAATTACGCTCTGAGTTTTATTCCCGGAATGTTCAAATGGGCAGCAAGTTTGACTGGTTTGACGGCAGATAAACGTTTAGGATTTGAAAATATCAGAATAGCTTACAAGTTCGGCAAAAATTCCAGATATGAAGCTGGCTTTCACCTTGCAAAATTATACTCTGAATATCTTGCTGAGTACGATAGTGCAATGACTGTAATTGGGAAACTAACTAAGAGATTTAAGCGGAATACTTTGTTTCACTATCAAGAAGCGGTTATTGCTATTCAATCACGAAAATTTGATAGGGCAGAAAGATCACTTAACAAAGTGTTGTTACTTGATCATCCGAAATTTTCACTTACTAAATCGTTGACCTATTTTCTACTTGGAGAAGTAGAGTACAGAAAAAATCATTTTGAAAAATCAATAGAATGGTATACAAAATTCATTGATTCAACAAAAGTGCTTGATTATACAGGAATAGCTAATCTGCAAATCGCATTAAGTTATTCAATTTTAGGTGATGATCTTAAATTTCAAAAACATCTGCTTCTTGCAAAGAACGGTAACAAAGATATTTGGGATGATATAATTGCGAGCGAAAAAAGCAATTACTTTTTTGATAACCCTCCGGATTCTGTTTATAAACAGCTAATAAAAATTCAAAACGATCTACTAATTGGTGGAACTAATGTTTTGGATAGTTTACAAAATCTAGATATTGATTCTACAAAACAAGACCATTTGGCATTTTATGATATACTCAACTCCGAAGCTTACTTTAACAAAAAAGATTATAAAAGATCGGTTGAATGCGCTGAAAATGTACTTCGTTATAAAGTGAAAAACGAGTTTTGGACAAGACCTTATGCTAACATTATTTTAGCTAAAAACTACTTTTCGATAGGAGAAAAGAAATTAGCTGAAGATTATCTTGAAGATGCTTTGGACGATAACGAGTTCCGGTTTAAGAATTTTATTGAGGCAAATGCCAACAATCTTAAGAGAAAAATAAGAAAATTCCCCTAAATCATTAAAAAATCTTATCTTACAAACATTCTTAGATTGACTATTTTTCCATTATTGGGTAATTTTTTCCGATTATTTATTTTATTTATGTTAAAAATCGCAGTATTTGTTTCGGGAAGGGGCTCCAATTTAAATTCATTGATCAATTTTATCAAAGAAAATAGTGTTAATGCAGAAATTTCTGCTGTTGTAAGTGATAAAATTGATTGTCCCGCTTTTGAGATAGCAAAAAAAAATAATATTTCGTGTTTTTCCGTAAAACAAAAAATAGAAGAAAAGTTTTATGGTTACGAAGATTTATTAATGCTATTTAAAAAAATAGGAATAAATTTTATCGTACTTGCAGGCTATCTTAAGATGATTCCTGCTGATTTTGTAAGGAGATTTCAAAACAGAATAATAAATATTCATCCGGCTTTACTTCCATCCTTCGGAGGGAAAGGAATGTATGGAATGAATGTTCACAAAGCCGTATTTGAATCTTCCGCAAAAGTAAGCGGCGCTACTGTTCATTTTGTAAATGAAAAATATGATGAAGGAAAAATAATTGCTCAACGTTGTGTTGATATTTCAAGTGCGGAATCACCGGAAGAAATAGCAGAAAGTGTTTTAAGAGAGGAACACAGACTTCTTCCCCAAGTGATAAAAAATTTTGCGGAAAATAAAATAGTTGTTGAAAACAACAGAGTTAGAATTTTAGAATAGGTTAAGCTTGAAAAAATTTGCTTTACTAAGTGTTTCCGATAAAACCGGAATTGTAGAATTTGCTGCAAATCTTATTGAACATGGGTATGAGATCTTAGCGACAGGAAATACTGCAAGAGTTATTTCTGAGAACAAGATTGAATGCACACTGATTGAAAAATTCACAAACTTCCCAGAAATATTTGACGGAAGAGTGAAAACTCTTCAGCCTTCAATTTTCGGTGGAATATTGATGCGCCGTGATAATAAAAGTGATCAAGTAGAAGCCGAAAAGAATAATATTGTTCCAATCGATATTGTGTGTGTAAATTTATATCCATTTGTAAAAGTTTCCTCAGATCCAAATGCGGATTTGGATACTAAAATTGAGAATATTGATATCGGCGGTCCTAGTCTTGTGCGTGCTGCAGCTAAGAATTATAAACATGTCTCAATATTAACCTCGCCTGAACAATATTCAGATTTTGTCAACGAATTAGCAGCGGGAAATATTTCTGAGAAAACTAGAAAGAAACTTGCATATGAGGCATTTTCGCACACAGCAAAGTACGACACATTCATTGCCAATTTTTTCGAAAAAGAATTTGATCAACCGGCTACTGATTTAAGAATCAATTACGAACTGCTGAGTGAATTACGTTACGGAGAAAATCCACACCAACAGGCTCAGCTCTACGGTAATTTTTATGATTATGTAGATGTTCTTCACGGCAAAGAATTATCTTACAACAACATTGTTGATCTAATTGCGGCAGTTGAAATTATTCAAGACCTTTCCGGAAATTCTTGCGTAATAGTCAAGCACACAAACGCAAGCGGCGCGGCTGTTTCAGATGATCTTCTTGATGCTTATGAAAAAGCACTGTCCGGAGATCCTGTATCCGCATTCGGTGGAATTGTTGCATTTAACGGAACCGTCACGAAAAATATAGCGGTTAAATTGAATGAAATATTTCTTGAAATCGTGTGTGCTCATGATTTCGATTCTGATGCACTTGAACTTCTTAAGCAAAAAAAGAATAGAAGACTTATAAAAATTAAAAAACCTTTAATTACTCACCGAGTTATAAAGGAAATCCCAGGCGGAATTATTTCGCAAAATTATGATTCTTCGTCAATTGATGACTTGGAATTTAATATTGTTACAAAGTTCAAACCGTCTCAAGAAGAACTTGAAGATCTAAAATTTGCTTGGGTCATTTGTAAGCATACAAAATCCAATGCAATTGTTTTTGTTAAAGATAAAAAAGTTATCGGAGTTGGGGCGGGGCAAATGTCTCGTTTGGATTCAGCAAAAATAGCAGCCTCAAAAGCAAAGGAGCACGGGCACAATCTTGAGGGTGCGGTTGCTGCTTCGGATGCATTTTTCCCGTTTGCCGACGGTATAATCGAAATTGCCAATGCGGGTATAAAATCAATTATCCAGCCGGGCGGTTCGGTTCGTGATGAGGAAGTTATTGAAGCTGCTGACGAAAAAAATATATCAATGGTTTTTACCGGCATAAGAAACTTTAAGCATTAAGAGGGAAGATGGGAATATTCGACTTTTTATCAACCGATGTTGCAATTGATTTAGGGACTTCAAACTTTTTAATTTATGTAAAAGGTAAAGGAATTATTCTTAACGAACCCTCAATTGTTGCATTCGATCGAAATACTAAGAAAATAATCGCACTCGGCAATAAAGCTAAAGAAATGCAGGGAAGAGAGCACCGTGAGATAAGAGTTTCGAGGCCTATGCGTGATGGTGTAATAGCCGATTTTGAAATTGCAGAGGGTATGATTCGTGCATTTATAAAAAAAGTAAGTACGGGAACTTTTTCAAACAGAAGAATGGTTATTGCCGTTCCAAGCGGAGTAACGGAAGTTGAAAAACGTGCAGTGCGTGACAGTGCCGAGCATGCCGGGGCAAAGGAAGTTCATCTAATTGCTGAACCTATGGCAGCGGCAATAGGGATAGGACTTGACGTTGAGGCTCCGGTCGGTAATATGATAATCGATATAGGCGGCGGAACAACGGAAATTGCAGTAATTGCACTTTCTGGAATTGTGAACGAAGAATCTGTAAGAATTGCCGGTGACGAAATGAACAATGCAATCATGCAGTTCTTCAAGAAAAATTACAATCTGTTGATAGGCGAAAGAACTGCCGAATCGATCAAGTGCGAGGTAGGAAGCGCTGTTCCCTTAAAGGAAGAAATTACAATTCAAGTTAAAGGAAGAGATTTAGTTGGCGGAATTCCGAAAACTGCCGAAGTAAGTTCAGTAGAAATTAGAGAAGCACTAAATGAAAACATTATCCAAATTGTTGAAGCCGTAAAGCAAACCTTGGAAAGGACTCCCCCAGAACTTTCAGCAGATATTTTGGATAGAGGTGTTATGCTTACAGGCGGAGGTGCACTGTTGAAAGGATTGGACGAACGAATCCGAATGGAAACTAATCTTCCCGTGCACGTTTCGGAAGACCCATTAACTGCAGTAGTAAGAGGAGCAGGCAAAGCTATTGATCACTTTAACAAATATTCCAAGGTATTTATCCGTAAAAGAAATTACTAATGTTTAAGCTGCTGATTAAGTTTACAAAGATTTATCGTGACTATTTGGTAGCCGCAATCCTACTTTTAATAAGCCTTTCAGTTATTCCTTTAAATAATCATTCTTCTCTTCATACACTCAAAACATATGCATTTGGAACTTTTGCTTTTATAAATGCAGCAATAAATGGGTTTACCGGAATTTTTTCCGATGATGAAAAAGTTGTTCAGTTAAGAAAGCGAAATGCTGAGCTTATGCTTGAGAATAATTTGCTAAGAGAGTTTGCTCTTGAAAACAACGAATTGAAACGCTTGCTCAATTATTATAAAGAAAGTGAATATCCTCTTATTCCAGCAACTGTTATCTCAAAACTTGTCTCTGATGTTCAAGGTAATTTTATTATAAATGCTGGATCTGCGGATTCAATTATGGTGGGGATGCCGGTTGTAAATGAATTCGGACTGATCGGGATTGTAACTGAAACCTCAAGAAATTTTTCAATTGTTCGAACTCTTACCAACACAGATTTTAAAGTCGCAGTTAAAGATCAACGCTCGAATTTTGAGGGAATTTTAAGTTGGGACGGGAAACAACTTTTTATTAAAAATGTACCTACAACTGCAGATCTTCAAGTCGGCGATAGATTGGTAACATCTGAATTTAGTTCGTTGATACCTCCTTTAATTCCAGTTGGAATTGTTTATAAAAAAGAAACAACACTTTATGGACTCTTGAGTAAAGTATATGTTGAACCCTTTGTTGATCTTCCGCATGTCAGAAATTTGCTCGTGGTTAAAGTCATCAAAAGCAGACAAATCAAAGATATGGAACTGAATTTACTGGTCAAATAAATGATAAGAAATCTCACAATTGCGTTGATATATTTTTTGCCGGTTATTTTCGTGCAGCTTTTTTTTGTGCCTTTAATTTCCTTTAGGTTTATTGTACCGGATTTAATAGTAATTTTTCTTGTTTTTTATTCATTACGCGATGGTAGAATTTTTGGCTCAGTACTTGGATTTTTTGTGGGCTTCTTGTTTGACCTTTTTTCAGGCGGCATTATTGGTATTTCAATGTTCACGAAAACATTAGTCGGTTTTACCGCAGGCTCGTTTAAGGATGAACATAACGATATTGAATCTCGAAATATTTTATTTGTACTAGGTGTTATTTTGTTGGCATCGATTCTTAATTCAGTTTTCTTTACCTTTCTGTCAATTAATGAAATTATCAACTTTGTGGAAGTGATATTTAATCAAGGTGTTTTAGGCGGTGTGTATACAGTATTTTTGAGTATCCCGTTTGTTCTGTTTAAAGTTTGGAGATATTTGAAATGATGGATACTGGACACGGAACCGATTTACGTCGCAAGATAATTCAATTTATTATTGTTGCTTTTATTGGGCTTATTGTTTTTCAATTGTTCAGAATGCAAGTAATCGAATATGAAGTATATACTGAGCGATCCAGAAGTAACAGTATAAAGGCAATAAAACTTAACTCACCCCGTGGAGTTTTTTACGACAGAAATTTAAAAGTTCTCGTAAGCAACCAACCTACTTACACATTTCAGATTACACCAAGTGATTATTCGGATTCGCTTAATTCAATTTTAGAAAACGTTGTTGGCATTGATTCCGGCAGAATTGCTGAAATACTTTATCAAAAAAGAATGTATTCGGAGTTTTTACCAAGAAGTATAAAGAAAGATGTTTCATTCGAATCAATAGCTTGGTATGAAGAACAATCCGAATTTCTTCCGGGTGTAAATTATATTGTTGATATGCAGCGTGATTATTCATTCGGTATAAAAGGTTCACACATTTTTGGGTATTTGAAAGAAATAAATGCAGATCAGCTGAAACTGATGAAAGATAAGTATGATATGGGCGATGAAATAGGATTTAATGGAATAGAAAAAGCGTATGAAAAATATTTGCGTGGTGAAAAGGGCGTCAATTACTTTTTAGTCGATTCAAGAAGAAAAACAATAGGCAGTTATTTAAACGGAAGCAAGAACCGGAGACCTGTGAAGGGGAAGGATCTTGTTCTTTCCATTGATTATTTTGCTCAAAAGTCAGCCGAATATTTGCTACAGAACCACCAAGGGGCACTTGTTGCAATTGAACCCAACACAGGCGAAATTCTTGCGCTAGTAAGTTCACCATCCTACGATTTAAAAGATTTTGCTTCGGTAACAACTCATGATTTATGGAAGGAACTCAGCAGTGATCCACGAAAACCGTTATTCAATAGAGCAACAATGTCTGTCTATCCCCCCGGCTCAACTTTTAAAATGATAACCGCAATTGCGGCATTGGAAGAGGGAATTGTAAATGAAAATTGGCAGGTGAATTGCGCTGGTGGCTATCAATATGGTGATAGATTCTTCGGTTGCACTCATCAGCACGGAAGAACTAATTTAATTGAAGCAATAGAAAAATCTTGTAACACATATTTTTACCAATTAATTCTGAAAGTCGGTCTTGATAAATGGAATGAATATGCTAAGCTCTTCGGATTCGGTTCTCGGACAGGTTTGGATACTCAGGAAGAATCTTCAGGGTTGCTTCCTTCCCGTGATTATTACAACCGGGTTTACGGAAAAAACAAATGGAGCAACGGATTAACATTAAATCTTACAATAGGACAGGGAGAACTTGGAACAACACCTCTTCAATTAGCGGTTTATACGGCAGCATTAGCAAACGGCGGGACTTTGTATCAACCTCACTTAGTGAAAGGAGTACTTAATTCAAAAAATAACAGTATTGAAGAATTTGTTTTTAATTCTGAGAAAATTAACATATCCGAACGTACTCTTGATATCATCAAAAAAGGAATGGAACGTGTTGTAAGCAGCCCGGAAGGTACAGCAAGTTTAATTAAATTACCTGATCTAACTATTGCGGGGAAGACAGGTACTTCACAAAATCCGTTCGGAAAAAACCATGCAGTTTTTGTTGGATATGCTCCGGTTGATAATCCGCAAATTGCAATTGCTGTTCTTGTTGAAAATATCGGATACGGCAGCACTTTTGCTGCTCCGATTGCTCGCGATGTGATTGATGCATACATTAACAAAATAGATATATCAGATCAGAACGAAAAAGAAGAAATAAAAATAACGGAGAACAACTAGTTGCAAGTCGGCTATAAATTACAAGATAAATTCGATTTCTATATTTTTATTCCAGTAATAATTTTGATTTCGATTGGCCTCATCGCGGTTTACAGCGCAACCATTAATCATCCCACAGCGCAGGGAAATTTTGAAAAACAATTATTCTGGTCAATCTTTTCACTACTTGCTTTTGTTGTTGTCTATTATCTGCCTTCTCAGACAATGCGAATTTCAGCTTGGCCGGTGTACGGAATTACAATCATCACTCTCATCGCAGTGTTAATTATTGGAAAAACCGTTTACGGCGCCAAGAGTTGGATTAACTTTGGCCCTGTTGGATTTCAGCCTGCTGAATTTGCAAAGATTGGGACCATATTAGCGCTTGCGGTTTGGCTTGGTACAAAGAAGCACAATATCAATAACGTAAAAGATATTGGTGTGGCTCTATTGTTAGGTATTTTTCCGGTAATGCTAATTCTTATGGAACCTGATCTTGGCACTTCTATAGTTTTCGTGTTTTTTACTCTAGTGATAATCTATTGGAGCGGTATAAGTCTCTTCGGCTTGTTTGTTGTTCTTTCACCGGCTATTGTTGTTTTTTCATCAATTTTTGGAACGATTTCTTTGATATTAACCTTGATTGGAACTATTATATTGCTTTTTTTATTTAAGAGAGATCTTTTTATCAGCGCAACAGTTTTTGTATTAAACGTTGCAGCGGGATTTGTTTTCGATTATGTGTTCAGTATCCTTCAGCCTCATCAACAGAAAAGAATAGAAACATTCCTAGATCCGGCAAGCGATCCTTTGGGTTCCGGGTATAATTCACTTCAAGCAAAAGTTGCAATTGGTTCAGGTGGATTTTGGGGTAAAGGTTTTCTGGAAGGAAATCAAACACAGCTTAGATTTATTCCTGAACAATGGACTGACTTTATTTACTGTGTTGTAGGTGAAGAATTCGGTTTCCTCGGAAGTCTTTTTGTGATTCTACTTTTTACTATTTTATTTTTGAGAATGTTGCATTTGGCATTTCAAATTAGAAATCAATTTAGAAGTTTGATAATAATTGGTGTTCTTACTCTATTCTTTGTTCATTTTGCTATTAATATTGGGATGAATGTCGGGATTATGCCGATTATTGGGTTACCCCTTCCGTTCATAAGTTATGGGGGAAGTTCATTGACGGTAAACATGATCCTGCTGGGTATAGTAATGAATATTTATCGAAACAGAAAAATGCATATTTAATTTTATGAATTCTAAAGAGAAATTTTTAAGACGATTTGAAGAAGGTTATCATATTTGTGTTGGACTCGATACGGATATTTCAAAGGTACCCAAATACCTTCTTGCTTTGGAAAACCCGATCCTGGAATTCAACAAAAGAATTATTGATGCTTTTAAAAAAGATACGGCAGCGTTTAAAATTAATCTTGCATTCTACGAAGTTCATGGTCACAAGGGATTGGAAACATTGAAAAAAACTGTTGAACTCGTGCCGGATAATATTCCCGTGATTGGCGATGCTAAGAGAGGGGATATAGGAAATACCGCAAAGATGTACGCTGAATCCCTTTTCGATTTCTATAAATTTGATGCAGTAACTCTTCACCCTTATATGGGTTTTGATTCGGTTCAACCGTTTTTAGAATACAGTGATAAAATTTCATTCATACTTGGACTTACTTCAAATCAAAGTTCAAAGGATTTTGAAAAATTAAAAATATCCGGCAATAGATTTTTATTTCAAGAAGTAATTGAAAAAACTAACGAGTGGAACGTTAATGAAAATTGCGGTATTGTATTTGGAGCAACAAATCCAAAAGAATTAAAAGAGAATATGGATAGACTTAGGGATCTTATAGTTTTACTTCCCGGTGTCGGTGCTCAAGGCGGAACGTTGGAGGAAGTAACCCCGGTATTCAAAGAAGTTAACCATAACAATTATTTAATCAACATTAGCCGTTCGCTTATCTATGCAGATAGTTCAGAAAAATTTGCAGAAGTTGCATATACTAAACTTCTAGAATATAATAATGTCGTTAGAATAATTTGATGCATTGCTGTCCAATACATTATGAAATCTTGAGAAAATCAGCCGATTCAAATTATGAACGTATTATTTTTCTTTTTTGATGAAGCAACCCTTTCCCAATAAATTATTGGTTATTTCAATATATTATGACATAATCTTAAAGGCGCTCAATAACCTGGGGTTCTTGGTGGTTGAGTGATTCCGACGTCGTTTGTCGGGATAGTAGCGAAGCCACCTAAGAAAAGGTAAAATTATTTTAAACAGATATGATTTGACAATTTCTTTCTAAAATAAACTTTGGTATTTTTTTGAAATAATATTAGTTTTCTAATTAGTTGTATTTCCGCTAAAAGTTTTGAGCGAGACCAATATGAGCAACAATTCGAAATACCTAGAAGAACCTCTCTACGAAATTTGGCAAAACCTTGATTTCCAAAAAAAATTAGTAACAGCTGATGGGGATGATATTGAAATTCTCGATCCTGGAACAAGGGATGAGAATTTGGGTGGTCCGGATTTTAAAAATGCACGTCTGCGTATCGGCAATCTAACCTTTGTCGGTGATGTTGAGATAGATATAAATTACTCAGATTGGAAGACTCACGCGCATAATATAAACAACGATTTTAACAAAGTAATTCTTCACGTATCATTGTTTAATAAGTATATGCAGCCTTACGTCTATTCAAAAGATGGGAGAAAAATCCCATCAATATCGCTCAACGACTGTGTAGATAAAAACCTGGTTAAAAGATTCGATAAACTTCAAAAGGAGCAAAAATCCAATCACAACCAGCTTAAATGTGTTTACACTCAAGACAAAGTTGAAATCGAAGTAAAGAAAAAATTTCTTGCTGAACTTGGAATGAATAGATTTCATAAAAAATGCAACAAGGTTTACCAGAGATTAAAAGAATTAACTTTTCTGAAACAGAAACAGATAAATGAACCGGTTATAAAATATGAAATGACCCCCGAATTCAATAGCAAAGAATTTTATTCGGATGAATTTAAGGATAAGAATCTTTGGCTTCAGCTTCTATACGAATTTATTTTTGAAGCCTTAGGGTATTCACAAAATAAAGAAGCAATGTTGAAACTGTCACAGCATGCAAAAATTGAATTTATTGATGAGACATGTGTTAAGGAAAATTTTTTAATAAATGCTGAAGCCATACTTTTCAATGTTGGCGGGCTGGTTCCGGAGGTTTCAAAGCTGCCGGATCAGGAAAAATCCGATTACTCGGTTAAGATTTATGAAATTTGGAAAGAATATAAACAAAAATATGATGGAGAAACTTTATCCGAAACTGATTGGACTTTTTATAAAATTCGACCTCAAAATTTTCCTACTATAAGAATTGCCGGCGGTGTGAGATTTCTTAATATGCTTCTCCACGAAAATTTATTGAACCGAGTTGTAAAGAAGATTATGGAGATTCAAAACTTGAATGTTCTTGCTAAATCGCTTCGTTCTTTATTTGTAATAAAAAGTGATGGATTTTGGATGAAGCATTTTGTTTTTGACCAGCCCGCGAAAAATGAAATCCGATATTTTATAGGTGCTTCAAGAGCGGATGAAATAGTTGTAAATGTGATGCTGCCGTTTATGGCTGTATATTTTGATTTATTCAGCGACGAAAAACATGCAAGGAAGGTAATCGATATTTACAATGTTTATTTGCAGCAAGGGGAAAACAATATAATCAGAAAAGTTTCCGAAGGACTCGGGGTGCAGGATCTAAAAAACTCTACGGTTTACACTCAAGGAATGATAGAACTTTTTAGAAATTACTGTTCAAAGAACAGATGTATGGAATGTGAAATCGGTAAAGTTGCTTTTGCTTAATTAATTGTTCTCACCTTTTAATTTAGCGATTTCATCCCTTAATTTTGCTGCTCTCTCGTAATCTTCTTTTTCAATTGCCTCGCGCAATGCATCCTGAAGAGAAGCGATTTTAGTCTTGTTGGTTTCCGGTTTCGATTTTTCTGTACCAGTGCTTTCTTCATCATCGAAGGAAAGCGAATCGGCTTCTTCTTTATCCTCGCTTGACGGAACAAACGAAGCAAGTTCCATAACTTCTTCGCTGACATAAATAGCTGCCCCGGTTCTTACCGCAATTGCAATTGCGTCGCTTGGTCTTGAATCTATTTCACTAGTAAGCGATGAAACATCGAGAATTATTTTCGCAAAAAATGTGTTGTCTTTTAATTCGTTTATAACAACCTCAACAATGGTTGCGCCTAAATGATCTATCAGTGTTTTCACCAAATCGTGAGTAAGTGGGCGAGGCGGTTTAATCCCTTCCAATTCAAGGGCAATGGATTGAGCTTCAAAACCACCGATAATTATCGGAAGTCTTCTTAACCCATAAGTTTCCTTAAGCAAAAGTGCATAAGCCCCTCCGCTTGAGGGGCTTGATGATAAACCTAATATTTCTACTTGTACCTTATCCAATTTTCAATTCTCTTTTATTTTCTTTATTTCTTCAATCATTTTCGGCACGATCTCAAATACATCTCCCGCAATGCCGTAATCGGCAATTTGAAAAATCGGTGCATCTTTGTCTTTGTTAATCGCAACAATGTATTTTGATGATCTCATACCCGCAAGATGCTGAATAGCTCCCGATATTCCAAGTGCGATATACAAGTTCGGTGAAACGGTTTTTCCTGTTTGTCCGACCTGCTCGGAATGAGACCTCCAACCGGCATCGACAACTGCTCTGGAAGCTCCAACTGCAGCACCAAGAACATCTGCTAATTCTTCAACCAATTTAAAGTTTTCCGCTTCTTTCAATCCTCTTCCGCCTGAAACAATTATTTCGGCCTCGGCTACATCGATCTTACCTCCGGATTTTTTCAATTCAACAACTTTTGAGGAAAGGTTTAAATTGCTTTGTTCCATCACATTAATTTCAACTGAAGATTCAACAGGTTCTCCGAGTGGAAATGTATTTGGTCTGATGGTTATTACTTTTTTGCTGCTTGTGAATTTTACATCAACCAAGGCTTTGCCTGCATAAACGGGTCGAGTAACGATAACAGAATCGCCGTTAACTTTCAGCTCGGTACAATCTGTTGCTATTCCAGCATCAATTTTTGAGGCGATTATCGGTGCTAAATCTTTGCCCATAGCAGTATTAGCGAAAATAACTATATCGATATCGTTTTCTGCGATATAATTGTTGAGTAAATCGGCATAAGCTGATGTTGAATAATTTAGAAGCTCTGCTGATTTCAAGTGAACAATCGAAGCGGCTCCTTGTTGTGCTGCTTTTTCCAATCCTTTAATTTCGTTACCTATAGTTGCTGCTTTTATTTCACTTCCAAAAGCTCCGGATAATTTTTTTGCCGCAGCAATTGCTTCAAGAGAAGCTTTTTTTACTTCGCCGTTTCTTTGTTCTATAAATACTAAAATATTATTTGCCATTTTATTCTCCCTCTATATTACTTTAGCTTCTTCTCTTAACAATTTTACTAACTCGGGTACCGCACTTGCGTCCTCACCCAAAATTTTACCAGGTGATTTTGCCGGAGGTTTACTCATTGTTAAGATTTCGGTGTAATTTTCGGCAGCTGCCGCTTCTTTGTCTTCTATTGTTTTTTTCTTAGCCGCCATTATTCCCTTCAATGAAGCATATCGCGGTTCATTCAATCCTTTTTGTGCAGTTATTACGCACGGAATCGATGTTTCAATTACTTCGCGTCCTCCCTCAATTTCTCTTTCAGCGGTAATTTTCTCTCCTTCGAGTTTAAAGTCAACAACTACAGAAACCGAATTGAAGCCTAAAAGTTCAGCGGTCAATTGTCCGACAATACCAGCATCATAATCAACCGATTGCTTTCCGAAAAATACAAGTTGAGCTTCTTGATTTTTTATTTCAGCGGCAAGTGCTTTCGCAACTGAAAGAGAATCCCTGTAGGAATCCGATTTTAGTAGAATTCCGCTATCGGCTCCCATCGCAAGTGCTTTTCTTATCGATTCTTTGTTTGCGTCAGTTCCCAAGCTTATTACAACTACCTCGCCTCCTACTGCGTCTCTTGTTTTTAAGGCTTCTTCTATAGCAAATTCGTCGTAGGGATTTACGACATAAGTAACATCTTTAGGGTCAATTGTTTTCCCGTTATCCCCAATTTTAACTTTTGTTGCCGTATCGGGTACGTGACTTACACATACAACAATTTTCATTTAACCTCCCGATTTATTCTTTTTTAAAATGTCTTTAACAAAATCAAATATAAAGAAAATTTATTTTTTTGGCGTAATTTAATATTTTTTATTACTCTTTGAATCCTGATTATGAGCGATCAAAAAACACAAAATATTGAACTGCCGGAACTTGATGAAGATGTTGAAATCGGGCTGCCTTTTCAAGTCATTTTATACAACGATGATTGGCATACGTTTGACGAAGTGATAAATCAGCTTATCGTTGCGACAAACTGCAGTTTCGAAAGAGCAAAAAGTCTTGCATTTGAAGTTCATGTAAAGGGCAAAGCAATTGTATTTTCCGGAGAAATGAATAAGTGTTTAAAAGTTTCAGCAGTACTTGAGGAAATTGAACTTCACACCCAGATAGTTTCCGGATGATTCAAAATTCTGTCCGTTCGAATTATATTTTATATATTTGATTATCATTTTACACTTTAATGGATCTTTATGCAGATAGGACTTGTTGGTTTACAGTTTTCAGGAAAAACAACTTTATTTAACACCCTTTCACTTCAGGAATACGATCCTGAACTTGCAGCTAAAGAAGAAACCAAAATAGAAGTAGTAAAAGTTCCCGATGAACGACTCGATCATCTGACAGAGCTTTTCAATCCGAAAAAACAAGTTAACGCGGTAATAGAATTTTTTGATATTCCTGGTCTTAAAATGTCCGAGGAGGGAAAGGTTAAAATAACATCATCGTTTCTTAACAATGTGAAAAACAATGATGCTTTAATATATGTTATCAGACAGTTTGATGACGAAACAGTTCCGCACCCGATGAACACAGTTGACCCGCTGAGGGATATTCAATTTCTGGAAACTGAATTTCTTTTACATGATTTGGCTTTCTTCGAAAACCGGATCGAAAAATTGAAAAAAGACATTCAGAAGATGAAAGATGAAAAACTTAAGAGAGAACTGCCGTTAGCTGAAAAATGTGTATCGTTTCTTGAAGAAGAAAAGCCTCTGAGAGATTTAGGCTTAAGCGAGGATGAACTAAAATTACTTTCAGGCTATCAGTTATTGACTCTTAAACCTTTGGTGGTGGCCGTAAATTTTGATGAAAACTCCATGGATAAATTTGAGAATGTAATTTCTAACATCACACAAAATTTAAACTCCGAAATAAATTTTATACCCTTCTTTGCTAAAATTGAATATGAATTATCTCTACTGGATGCCGAGGATAGAAAATCATTTATGCAGGATTACGGTATTGAAATATCAGCAAAAGATAAAATAATCCAAACTGCTTACAAACTTCTCGGCTTAAGTTCGTTCTTCACTGTTGGCGAGGACGAATGCAGAGCATGGACGATCAAAAACGGATATACTGCTCAGCAGGCAGCAGGTGTTATACACACGGATTTTTTTAATAAATTTATTCGTGCTGAAGTGGTTCATTATTCTGACTATATTCAATACGGTTCATTTGCAAAATGCAAGGATGCCGGAGTTTGGCGGCTTGAAGGGAAAGAATATCAGGTTAAAGACGGAGATATACTTAATATCAGACACAATTAAGGGGAATAAAATGTCAAAAGATGCAATTAAAAATTTGAAACCGGAACTTTTATGGGAAGCCTTTTTCGGAATTTCGCAAGTTCCGCGTCCCTCTAAAAAAGAGGAAAAAATTCAAAAACATGTACAAGATTGGGCTGAACGAAATAATTTTGAATTTAAAACAGATGATTCGGGAAATATATTAATCTATGTTCCAGCAACCCCTGGCTACGAGGATAAGCCTACGGTGGTTCTTCAAGGTCATCTTGATATGGTTTGCGAAAAAAATAAAGGCACCGAACATGATTTTGAAAATGATCCGATTGAGTTGATCAAAGAAGGTGACTGGTTAAAAGCAAACGGAACAACACTTGGCGCGGATAACGGAATTGGTGTTGCTGCCTCAATGGCAATTGCCTTAGATAAAAACACGGTGCATGGTCCCTTAGAAATTTTATGTACTGCCGACGAAGAAACCGGTATGACCGGAGTTAACGGTTTAAGCAGCGACTTTCTCAAAGGAAAATACTTATTAAACTTAGATTCGGAAGAGGACGGAGTTTTTTATGTAGGATGTGCAGGCGGACAAGATACAGTGGGAAGAGCAGAAATAAAATTTAAGACTAACGATACAGACCTTGTTCCATACGAATTGATGGTAACAGGATTAGCAGGAGGTCACTCCGGTTTGGATATTCAGAATGGAAGAGCAAACGCAATCCGACTTCTTGCCATTTTACTGAACAGATTAAATGTCAAATTCAAAATTGCTGAGATGAGCGGAGGTTCTCTTAGAAATGCGATTCCCCGCGAAGCTGAAGCAGTAATTTTAATTGATCCCACAGACGAAACAAAAGTTAAAGATGTTATCGACAAGTTTGTGAGTGATATGCTGTTAGAATTTAAAGTAACTGACGGTGGCTTGAAAGTTAATTTTACAAAACTTGATAAAAAATTCGATAAAGTATTCAGTAAAAAATTCGCTAAAAAAGTGATAAATGTTCTGCTTGCCGTTCCTCATGGAATTATGGCGATGAGTCCATCGATTCCTGACCTAGTTGAAACATCAACCAATCTTGCAACACTACGAATTGAGGACGACGAACTTGTAATTGGTACAAGCCAGCGAAGTTCGATCGAAAGTGCGAAACTTGTGGTTACTTCCCGCGTGGTTGCAATATTCAAACTTGCCGGATTCGAAGCAAAAGTGGGCGACGGTTATCCAGGGTGGCAGCCGAATATGGACTCGCAATTACTGAAAATCGGAAAGAAAGTTTATAAAGATATGTTTGGATCCGACCCGGGAATAAAAGCAATTCACGCTGGATTGGAAACCGGGTTGCTCGGAGCAAAATATCCTGATCTTGATATGATTTCATTCGGACCTACAATTATGGGGGCTCATTCTCCTACAGAAAAAGTAAACATTCCTGCGGTTGAAAAATTTTATAACCTTCTTAATGGAATGCTGAAAGAACTTGCATCATAATTTATTAAACCTATTTTCTATTTCATTGAAGCCGCTTTGTTAAGCGGCTTTTTTTATTGTTTTATTTACCGATATTTCTTAAGATAAGGTTATCTTTTAAAAAATCGGCATAAATTAAAATGAAAACAACTCAAGATTTGTATTCGGTACCGAGAATTACATCGCTTCAGGATATGCTCCTCCGTTCGGCAGAGGAGTACGGATCAAAACTAGCTATGGAAGATTTAAACAAAACACCTATTCAAAAGCAGACATATTCTCAACTTCTTGATAGTGTTTTGAGGTTAGGCACAGCATTAAAATCTCTTGGGATTGAGGAAAGAAGTCATATTGCAATTATTGGTGAAAACAGAGTTCAATGGGCTGTCAGTTATTTAACGTGCGCTTGCTTTAATTTTATCGTAGTTCCAATTGACAAAAACTTAAACGCAAACGAGATATTAAATATTCTACACGAGTCAGACAGTGAGGTAATAATTTCATCGGCATCCTATCTCGAAATTTTTGATGATGTAAGTAGCGCACTTCCAAGACTAAAATATTTCATTTCGATGGATCCTACGAGCAACGAACAATTTCATTCGATGATTGAGTTAATGAATAATGCAGAACCGCTTTCTAAAGAAGCGCTTCCAAACATCAAACCGAATGAATTATTCGAAATCATTTTTACCAGCGGTTCTCTCGGCAGAGCAAAGGGTGTGATGCTTTCACAAGCAAACATTACTTCGAATTTAATGAGTATGGTAAGCATGCTGTTTATGCATCCGGAAGATAGATTTTTATCTGTCCTTCCAATGCATCATACTTATGAGTGCACTTGTGGAATGTTATGTCCGCTTTATTGTGGATCTTCGATTCATTATTCACGATCCTTAAAAACAGTAGTTGACGACATTCAACAAGTGAAAGCTACAGTTCTTTTGGGCGTGCCTCTTCTTTACGATAAAATGTTCCGAAGAATTTCGAAATCTATTAAAGACGATAAGGTGAAATCGAAGATAGTTCCACCTTTGGTTAAATTAACTAACATTGCGCAGAAGATAGGTTTAAAAGAGATTAAAAAGAGTATCTTCAAAGAACTTCATCATAAATTCGGAGGGCATATCCGGGTGTTTATCGCAGGCGGTGCAGCTCCGGATCCCGAGGTTGCAAAAGGTTTGAGGGAATTCGGATTCAACTTTCTGCAAGGTTACGGTTTGACAGAAACCTCACCGATCTTAGCTTTGAACAGACTGAATAATTTTAAAGATAATGCTGCGGGAATTCCTCTTCCAGGAGTCGAGATTAAAATTTTGGATCCCGACGAAAACGGTAGTGGTGAGATTGCCGCTAAAGGTCCGAACATAATGCTCGGATATTACAAAAACGATGACCAGACAAAAAAAGTATTGGCTGATGGATGGTTTAAGACCGGTGATATTGGTTTCTTTGATGAGGACGGATTTCTTCATATTAACGGAAGAAAAAAGAATGTAATTGTTTCGAGAAGCGGTAAAAATGTTTTCCCGGAAGAAATCGAAGACGTTCTTAACAGAAGTCAATTTGTGCTCGAGTCAATTGTTTTTGGTGAAAAGGACGATAAGCAAGGAGAAATTATAAGTGCAATAATCGTTGTTGATACAGAATCTTTTCTTGAATTTGCAGAGACTGAAAAAATAAAACTCAGTGAAAAAATCATTGACGAAAAAATTAAATCGGAAATCGATAAAGTAAACAAACAATTGGCATTGCATCAGCAGATTAAAAAATTCACTATCAGAGATCGCGAATTCGAAAAGACGACTACTCAGAAAATTAAACGTTACTTGGTCGATCAAGAAGAATAAAAAACGACTAAACTTGTTTTTGGTATTGAAAATTATTTTTCTAATTTTCCGCTGATGATCATTTCAAATGGGTTAAATTTTAGAAAGTTGTTAAAGAACGCAATTAAAAATATATTATTTTTAATATTGATCGCAGTTACTTCCTTTGCGCAATCAAACAATTATATTGAATCCGGTAAAACTCATTCCATTTTTCTTTCCTTTAATCCTGGTATCACGTACTCGATCACAGATTATAATAGTTCAGAGATTGGTTTTCTCGCAGAGTTTTCGGCTGATTACAATCTTTACAAATACAAAAATCATCTGTTTGGAGTTGGCATTCTTGGAAATCTTGGTACTTTGAATGGAGAACATTCAAACTTTAAGCCAACTGAATTTACCTCGAATTTTTCTTCGCTTGGTTTAATGGGTTTTTATGCGTTGTACGTTTATAATTATCATTTGAGATTTGGGATTGGAATTGAAAATATTTGGTTTGATCCCGATCAGATTGAACAGTATAACCTAAATGATAAAATAGATCCCGACAATTCAGCTTTGGGATTAGTATTTGAAATCGGAGGGAGAAAATTCTTTAATGAAAATTGGGGGGCTGAGCTTTCATTCACATATCATATGCCTTCGACCGATTGGCTTGACGGCGCGAAAAGAGGTTCTGCAAATGATGTATTCGCCTCTCTAAAATTGGGTTTAGTCTACAAAGTGGACTTTTTGATAAGAACAAAAAGCGACAAACAGCTTGTTAAAGAACCAATTGAACAAGAAAGTAGATTTAAAGATTCTGATTCGGATGGTGTAGAAGATATAATAGACAAATGTCCGGATACTCCGCCTAATGTCATAGTCGACGAAACAGGATGTCCTGTGGATACCGATGAAGATGGTGTACCGGATTATTTGGATCAATGTCCGAAT
>JAGFIY010000058.1 GCA_024103215.1 Melioribacteraceae bacterium
GAGAAAGAATTTGTTCTTCAATTTTTAATACAATTGTTTCTTTCAGATCGGTTAAGTGATCGTAAATAATGAAGTTTGTTCTTCTTGCAACTTTTTTCATCGCAGCTTCATTTTTAAGTCGCCATTCATCAGGATGACTTTTCATTTTTTCTAAAAGAAAAAGAAGTCTACGTGTAATATGATTACGTGGAGTTGGCTGCCAGCGCAATGCAATTTGTGTATGTGTTGAATCTACTGTCAATTTTTTATCGACATACTTTATCATCCAAAATCTTTCGAAATGTTCATCACTCGTGAGGTGCGAAAGGATGTTTCTTAAAAACAATGCCGGATAGATGAGCGGTTTCGGCAAGTGAACCGGTTTTAATGATTTACCGTAGTAATATGTTGTTGCTATTTTAAACAGCTCCTTATGTGAAACAGAACCGTTTGGACTTGCGCTATAAATTCCGAACCGCGAAAGATTATCAGCTTCTTTAATTATTATTCTGAATAAAGTTATTAGATCGTTTATGTGTAAATACGGAACGGCTGATTCTCCCTTGCCGGCGAGTATTCTCGATTCTAATTTTTTTGAGAGCCACGTTGTTAAGAATTTATAGAGTGGTGCGTATTCACACCAATCGCTAAAAACTGCAGCCAATCTTATAATAGTGCATGGGAAATAGTTTGAATATTCTTGCGTTAGTTCTTCACCGATTTTTTTGCTACGTGCATATGCGAAAGTCGCATCTGGCGGACTCTTTTCGGTAATTACTTCTCCTTCCTGGGGGAACTCACAAGCTGCAAGCGAGCTTATAAATACAAATCTTTTTACGTCTAAATCTTTTGCTAATTCAAGAATATTTTTTGTTCCTTCAACATTCGTCCTATCATATTCTGGGTTATCTTTATAGGTAAAATCATAGTAAGCAGCTAAATGAAATATGTAATCTATACCACCATGTTCCACCAAAAATTTTTTTACTTCATTTAATCTCGATTTATTAGCAATATCGCATTGTAGCCATTGAACATTTTTATGGTAAGGTATATGGGTTACTATTCGAGAGCGGCGTGCGAGTGCGTACACTTTGTATTCATCTTTTATGTTGTCAAGAAAATGTCGTCCAACAAAACCTGTCGCACCGGTGATTAGTACAGTTCTATTCCTGTTATAGAGATTCATAATTCACCTACACGCTTTATAGAACTATACAGTATCAATATTATTATACCCATCAAGAAATCAGAAATTCCTGATAGGATAACTAACCAAATCGAACTAACAAAAAAGAAATAGATCAGTAAAAAAACGGTTGCCATAAATTTCACAATTATCGAAAAAATTATTATGCATTCGTAACGTTTCAAATTATAAGCAGCCATTGCATAACCAACAGCCATTGCTATATGAAACACTCCGCCTTGCGACGGGAAAAATCTCTCCCTGCATTCATTGTAACCGAAAAAGTCTAAAGCTGAGTCGGGCAGCAATATTAATCCTATACCGACAAAGAAAGAATGGATTGCAACTAACCATAAGAAGAATTTTAGGTACTTACTCCAACCGTTTAAATCGTTCATTTTTTTCTCCGAGGGAAATGAATTTAGAAATGGAGACAAAACATGTGCCCGATTAATTATTGGTTTCTGTTCATTATTTGAATAATTATTATTTGTTCAACTGCATTAATGCAATATTATGTTGCGTCCCATTTCAATAATGCAAGGAATTCGCAATATTACAGATATTGTTAAATTAAAATGAGTAAGAGATGGAACTTAAGAAAGTAATCGACCGAGGAAAAGAAGTTTTAATTATTCCCGATGGAATTGCCGTGATCGGAAAAGAGTGTAATATAGTTGTCTTTAATGAAGCCGCTTCGAGGATAACCGGTTTTCCCGAGGATGAGATTGTTGGTGAAAATTGCGGAATTCTTTTCGAGGAGAATTCTGACGGGATGAACTTCCTAAAGGAATCTATAAGAGACAACAGAGCATTTACAAATCTCGCATTCAATATTAAAACAAAAAAAGAAAGCGAAAAAAATGTACTCGCATCAATAACGCCGATTGTTAGAAATGAAAATGTTGTTAGTTCTGTTTTAGTTTTCCGTGATACTAAGGAAATGCTCAGCCTAGCTGAGGACTTGGAAGAAAAAACTACGGAATTATTAAATCAAAAAAATAAACTCGATGCAATTTTCAACAGTAACATTGAGGGGATTTTCACAATAGATGATGACTGGAATGTAACTTCATTTAATGCGGCGGCAGAAAAGATTACGGGATATAAAATAAATGAAGCAATCGGTAAAAAGTGTTGGCAAATTTTTAACTCCCAAATTTGCTGCAATGGATGCCACATGGAACAGACGATGAAAAACGGTAAACCGACAATTGCTAACGAGCTAGAAATTATTAATAAATTTGGAAATAGAATTCCAATCAGAGTAAACTCTGCAATTTTAAAAAACAACAAAAACGAAAAAATTGGAGCGGTTGAAACGTTTCTGGATATCAGTGAAATCAAGAATCTGACCGAACACTTGAACGAGAGATTTAAGTATGAGAACATTGTCGGCAAAAACAAAGAAATAAAACAAATCATAAACGTACTTGAAAGTGTGGCGCAGACAGATAGCTCTGTCTTAATTACTGGAGAGAGCGGCACCGGAAAGGAACTTGCTGCACGAGCAATTCACTTAAACAGTCATAGGAGAACCGGACCTTTTACCGCGGTGAACTGCAGTGCATTTGTAGAAAGTTTAATAGAAAGCGAACTATTCGGACACGAAAAAGGATCATTTACCGGGGCAATAAAAAGTAAGGTCGGTAGATTTGAGCTTGCAAACGGCGGCACTTTATTCTTAGACGAAATCGGCGATCTATCCGTTACAGTTCAAACTAAACTACTTCGTGTTCTTGAAACAAGAGAAATTGAACGAGTCGGTTCAAATAAACCGATTAAAATAGATACGAGAATTATTGCCGCAACAAATAAAAACCTCGAGCGTGAAATTGAAGCTGGTAGATTTAGAGAAGATTTATACTACAGAATCAACGTTATGAACATCCAATTACCTCCGCTGCGAGAAAGAAAAGATGACTTACCGATTTTGGTTAATCATTTTATTGAAAAATTCAATTCAAAATTTGAGCGTAACATAAAACACTTTTCTTCTTCGGCTTTCGATAT
>JAGFIY010000059.1 GCA_024103215.1 Melioribacteraceae bacterium
AAAAGATTTCATCGAAAGGTCAGATAGCTGTAAGAGCTGCTCTGGCTTCGGTGCTTGTAAACAAAGAAATTCCGGAACGAGAAGGTTTAAATTTTGAAGCCAATTTATTCGGGAACTGCTGTGGAAGCGACGATTTTAAAGAAGGGACTAAAGCATTTCTCGAAAAAAGAAATCCCGAATTCAAAAACAAATAAAATTGGCAAAAGCATATCAAAGTCCGTTCAATTTACATATTGACTGCAATTGTAATTATTCTGCTCCTTTCAAATATCGTTTTTGAATTTTTATCTGAGGAAGATGAACATGTCCTTAAGACCGAAGAATATATATTTGAAATAGACAGCATCTTTTTTAATTCGTTGGACAAGTTTGCGATAAAACCGGAATGGATTGAAAAAAAGCCGATTAATAATCCAAACTTTGATTCGCTGAATCATGTTTATTATGTTCAGGTTCCACCGGATCAAAATATAACTGAAATATTGAGTTATATTTATTCTGACTTTGCCGATAGAAAAATTGAAATTGAATCCGAAGAACTCCAAAACCATCAGAGAAGCGTTATTAAAATCTCTTCTGCCGGCACTTTAAAACACCAAAGCTATTTTACGCGATCACAAAAATTAAGCGAATCAAAAACCTCAATTTCATTTGTTATTATCCCTAATGGAAATCTTTCGCAGAATGAGATTGAAATACTTTGCAACTCAGTCAATCCGTTTGATGTTTGCCTTATTCCTTCACGCGAATCAATATCACAGAAAGAATTTTTTTCGCAAGCCGGTAAGAGTGCAATTATTTTCTTATCCGACAACATAACTGAAAGGGATTTCAGACTTGAACAGGGTCTGCCTAGGGGATTGCTAATTCAAAATATAGAGAGAATAATTAACTCTTTCCCGGAAAGAAGATTAGTTTATGTTAATACAAATTCTGAAGTGTATAATTCCACGCTTTTTGTATTTGTTAAAAGCGAATTTGAAAGAAGAGGGTTTACTTTTATTACGAACCAAGATTTTATAAAATTGACAATGGAAGACAAGAAAGAAATGAGATCTATTTTTGATTTTCAGGTTGCACAGATAATGGAAGAAGGACACAAATCTTTTCTGATAACTCCGGAAAATTATTTGGTACTAAAAAATGTCGTGGAAAATCTGAAACTTAAAAGAGTAAGAGTACTTCAGTTCTTGCCTAATTTATAAAATTGCGTCCTTATCAAGTCTTATATAATTCCTAACAAAATTTTCTTCTAACGAAGATGGATTTCCTACAATTACAGTGCACATCTCATCATCTTTGATATTTGCGCTTGCTGAATTAATTACTTGCTCGCGCGAAACATTATTTATGTTTGTTTCATAATATTTATAGTAATCTACCGGCAAGTTATGCACAGCAATATTAAATAAACTTTTCATGATCTGTCCACCGGATTCAAAAAATGATGGGAGACGTTTAATCAGATATGACTTTGCAAATTCAAGTTCGTCATCGCTTATGTTTTCTTTTAATTTCTGTAGCTCCAACATAATCTGCCGGATGGAATCATCGGTAACTTCTGTTTGCACCGACGTTGAGACGGAAAAAATACCATGATTCTTATTGTAATTAATAGAAGAATAAATTCCATAAGTGTATCCTTTATTTTCACGCAAATTGCTGTTTAATCTGCTCGTAAACTGACCACCTAAGATTGTGTTCAAAACTGTCCTGGAATAAAAATTTTCCGGCGTTCTTCTACTTAAAGTGTGTCCTATTAAAATTTCAGATTGAGGCGCATCATATTTCGGGATCATATATCTACCCGGCTTTGATTTAATTACATCAGAAACAAAAATGTTTTTATCATCGCCTGCGCTTTTAGTCCATTCAGAAAATTTTTCATTACACAGATCAACTGCTTTTTCGAATGTTACATCTCCGACGATAACAAGAGTGGTTTCATCCGGTTGAAACTTATTGTTATAAAATTTAATTACTTCATCCGGTTCAATCGATGATAAACTCTTTAATTTCCCGATTGAAGAATGTGAATATGCAGTTCCCTCAAAAATTAAATTTTGAAAAGCTGTTCTGCAAAGCAAGGATGGATCATCCTTTACTTGAAGAATTTTTGTAAGTACAATTTTTTTCTGTCTTTCAAAATCTTGTTTTTCTAGTCTTGGTTTTTGTATTATCAGCGAAAGAAGGTCAAATGCTTCATAAAATTTTTCGGTGATGGATATCAATGAAAGAGTGATGTTATCGGAATCTACATTTATGTTCAAAGAGCTCCCGAGAAATTCTATACGATCATCAAGTTCAAGCGATGAATAATCGCCTGCGCCTTCGTCTATAAGCATACCGAGAAGATAAGCGAGTCCTTCCTTTCCTTCGGGATCGAATTTGCTCCCAGAATTTACCACCGCTCCGACATAAATAATAGGTAAATTATCTTTATGCGAAAATAGTAGTTTCATTCCGTTGGGGAAGGTTTTTTCCAGGATAGTCGGTGATTCAAACTTGATTGATTTAATTGGCTTCGGTTTTATTGTTCTATTCAGCATGTTTGTTTTTGGGGGGTTATTTTTAATTCAATAAAATTTTCGGTAATAAATTTTTCCGCAGATTTTATAACGTCCTCTTTTTCAACTTTATCATAGCGGTTATAATCAAACTCAAATCCGTTGGGATTATTTAGATAAAAATTATATCCGTTAATAAGGTTTGCAACATTCTCAATGTTTTGAAGTGAATAAATAAAAGAAGATTTGTAACTGTTTTTAACTCTTTCGAATTCGTAGTTATCAATTCCGTCATCCATCAGACGTTTTATCTCGGAAAAAATTTCATCCTTAATTACATCAAGGGCAATATTCTGTTTTGCAGTTGCAACAATTAAGAACATTCCCGAGTGTTTTGCGGAAAACTGAAATGCACTTATATCTTGAACAATTTGTTTTTCGAAAAGAAGTGATTTGCTCAAACGTCCGCTTTTAGAACCAGTTAATAATTCGGAGAGAAAATCAAGCGAAGCATCAAACTTACCGTAGTATTTTTCACTTTCCCAAGCGAGATAAATTCTTTCCAACTGCACCTCATCTTTGTGAATAATTACTTTGTGTTCACTTAAAGTAGTCTGTGGAAGCTCAATTTGCGGGATGTTATTAGATGGCTTAAATTCTCCGAAATATTTTTGAATTAAATATTCGGCGGTTTTCTCTTCAAAATTTCCGGCGACAACCAAAGATGCATTGTTGGGAGAATAGTATGTTTTGAAAAAATCTTTGACATCATCTAAGCTAAAATTATCAATATCCTTCATCCACCCAATAACCGGCCAATGATACGGATGACGTTCAGAAAATAAATTCGAGAATAGGAGTTCAAACGCAAGTCCGTATGGCTGGTTTTCATACCGCTCTCGTCTTTCATTCATAACCACATTTTTTTGATTTGTCAGCTTTTCTTTACTCAGTGAATCTAGCATAAATCCCATTCGATCCGATTCAAGCCAGAGCGCAAGTTCGAGAGAATCCGCTGGGAGTGTCTCGAAATAATTTGTTCTATCATGTCCTGTTGACGCATTAAGAGATCCGCCGGCTTCTTGAACAAACTTAAAATGTGCTTCTTTGGGAATGTGCTTTGACCCTTGAAACATCATATGCTCGAATAGATGAGCAAAACCGGTTTTACCATTTTTTTCATTTGCCGAACCTACTCTATACCATAAGTTAACCGCTACTGTCGAAACATTTGTTTGAGGGTATAAAATTGTGGTTAATCCGTTGTCAAGCTGATATTTTCTTATCTGTAAGTTTAAATGGTTGCTCATATGTTTTTACTTTAAAATATGTTCAATGTTTACCAAATTGCCGTCAATACTTTTATTAGGCTCAATCTTAAAAATTTCACACAGCATCGGATAAATGTCTATGTTTGAAATTGTTCCGGTTCTAAAACCGGATTTGAATGCGGGACCGTTTGCTATAAAGATACCGTGCATATCGGTTTCAGTATTGTCATAACCGTGGTTGCCTTTTCCACCGTAGGATTCAAATCTCTGCAATTGATCACTATCCAGTATTGACCAGCCGAGATCTGCAATCATTATAATTTCCGGTATATTCGGATTATTTGAGAAATGTAAATACTCAGGCATATCCCTTTTCAAATAAACTCTATATTTGTTCTCGTTATTTTTTAAGATTTCATAGACGGTATTAATATTACCGGGATCTGTTTTAATGAATGCAAATGTTTTATCCCCTTCAAGTGTGAACGATATATCGGAAAGAATTTCATCAATGTTTATTATTTTTTTTGAATTGATTCCGGTCATTCCATGGTCGGATACAAAAATTACGTTGATGCTGTCGGCAAAGGACAATTCGTTTATTCTTGAAAAAAGATATTCAGCAAGACTATCCATGCGCATTATACATTCGTCAATCTCCGTTGAATTTGGGCCGAACTCATGTCCGACATCATCTGTATCGTGAAAGTAGAGTGTAATAAATTTTGGTCTTTCTGAATATGGAAGTTCAAGCCAATTAATCACCTCATCGATTCTTTGTCTGCGAGGAGTGTTATGTTCGTAGTATTTGAAATAGCTGGGTCTTCTTAGTTTGTTATTTACTTCGGAGCCGGGCCAAAAATAACTTGCGCATTTAATTCCGTTTCTTTCCGCGGTTTCCCAAAATGCTTCACCATTGTACCAATCAGAATTTCTAACTGAAATTGTATCTCCAACTTTATATCTTAATCCGCACAAAACATTGTAAAAGTCGTTTGCTATTATCCCGTGATTTTCGGGATACATTCCAGTAATTATCGAATAATGATTGGGAAATGTTTTCGAAGGATACGACGGCTGCAATGAAAGTGCTGCAACCCCGTCGTTTTTAATTTTATCAAGATTAGGCGTGAGTCCTCTTTCAGTATAATCCCATCTGAATCCATCAAAACTAACAAGTATTACATATGGCTGCTGTGCGTTCAGTGAAAGCACGAGCAAAGCAAACAAAATAATTGCTGATAAAATCTTTTTCATAGTTTAACTCCGAGTAAAAAAAAAGTCCGGCATATGCCGGACTTTAAATTTAGGAAATAATGGGATTAGAATCTGATTGAGAAACCTGCTTTAAAGTTTCTCGGTAATCCCGGGAATATTTCAGCATCATCAGCGCTGTGATCTACACCGTTTTCATCATATGCGTTAAAGCTGCTGTTGTCGGTAGCGTCGGCAACATATAATGCATCAAACAAGTTGAAGATATGACCGAAAACTGAGATATCGGCAACATCAATTGGTAACTGATATGCAACGTGTAAATTGAATACGTTGAATGAAGGAATTTGCCATACTTGGCCTCTATCATCCGGATCGTTTCTGCTGAACGGATCATAAGCTGAATAGTATTCGTCGTTGTAGTTCCAAACTAACTGAGCTTGGAATCCTTGGAACGGAAATACTGTTGCGCCGAGAGCTAATTGCATTTGAGGAGCATCCCCAACTTTTAGCCCATCAATATAATAATTGTACTCTTCAACTGAAGATGGATCACCGGCATCAGGAATATAAGAACCGCTTACGTCCTTTCCGTATTCCCAAATTCCTTTCGAGAACATACCGTCTAATCTGAAAGCACGGATCGGCTGGAAAGCTGCTTCAAGTTCAAATCCCATGTGGGTTGATTCGATACCGTCTAAGCGAATTAGACCTTCGCTTCCGTCTGAATTTGTAACACCACGTGATTGAGCTCTGTCAGTCCAGTTTGTATAGTAAACGTTCGATTTAATATTGAGCATATTGTCCAACAATCTAAAGTTAGCGCCAATCTCACCTGATAAGAATTTTTCATTCTTAGGGTCTTCGATTTTCACGCTGTTAACGTCGTCGATTACTTGGTC
>JAGFIY010000062.1 GCA_024103215.1 Melioribacteraceae bacterium
TCAATGCAATAGCGAAAATTCTTATCGATGAAAATATGATTGATCAAAAATTCATCGAAGAATCTGTAAACTTTAGTAACGGAGCAGAAGCAATTACGTTTGATGATTACAAAAAATTCTTAGAAAAATATACTCCCGAATATGCGGCTAAACAATGCGGTGTAAATGCAGATGATATTGTAAAAGCCGCAAGGATGTTCGGACAAACACCGCGTGTTATGTCGATGTGGTGTATGGGCGTAAACCAAAGAGTTGCTGGCGTATTTCTCAATAATTTAATTCATAACCTGCACTTATTAACAGGAAAACTTGGCAAAGATGGCTGTGATTCATTTTCATTAACCGGTCAGCCGAACGCTTGCGGCGGTGTTCGCGAAGGCGGCGGATTGTGTCATTTACTTCCGGGACACAGGGTTGTTGCAAACGAACAACACAGAAAAGAAATTGCCGAATTATGGAATGTGCCTGCAGAAAACATTAAACCTGCACCGGGTAAACATACCGTTGCTATGTTTGATGCTTTAGGTACGGGAGATATAAAAGGAATATATATTCTTTGTACTAATCCAGCTCAATCAATTCCTAACCTTAACAAATACTTAAAGGGAATGAGTGATGCATTTATGGTTGTTGCCGAATCGTTTTATCCTTCGGAAACTTCTCAAGTTGCAGACGTAGTACTGCCGGCTGCCTTCTGGGGTGAAAAGGAAGGCGTTTACGGCTGCACGGAAAGACGTTCGCAGCATATGGCCCAAGCGTTAAAACCATCGGGTGAAGCAAGATGGGATGGATTCATTTTAGCAGATATCGCTAAACGCATGGGCTACGCAGAAAACTTTGAACATTTTACATCAGTGGAAGCAGTATGGAGTGAATACATTAAAAGCACTAAAGGAAAAGATATGGATTTAACCGGAGCTACTTTTTCACGATTGAAAAAAGTGCGCGGATTAAGATGGCCTGTTCCTTCGGAAGATCATCCCGGTACCACTCATCGTTTCACCGAAGGTGATCCGTACTTCCCGAAAGATAAAGCTGCCGGAAAGAGAATGTACTTTTATACTAAGCCAGATGGCAGAGCGACAATATTTGCACGTCCTGATAAAGGACCCGAGGAGCCAACATCGGCTGAATACCCGATTGCTTTAACAACCGGAAGAATTATGGAGCAGTGGCATACAATGACTATGACCGGACAAATTCCCGAGTTAGTACGGGCAGCTCCTAATCCTTATGTTGAAATAAATCCTGAGGATGCAAAAGAATGGGATATCAAAACAAGAGATAAAGTGCGAATGGTAACAAAACGCGGGTCACTTATTGTAGAGGCAAAAGTAGTTGATAGACCAAGAAAAGGAACAATCTTCGTTCCTTGGCATTGGCCTGAAAGCTTAACAAACATATTGACAATTGATGCTGTAGACCCCGGCTCGAAAGAGCCCGAATACAAGGTGGCAGCTTGCAGAGTAGAGAAAGTGTAGTTAACCCTTGGGGGCTGGTAGTTCAGCCCCCTTTTATTGAAAGGAGATTTGAAATGATTATCGCAAGTATGATTATAAAAGCACTACCCGAAAACATAGACGAAGTTGTGCTAAAATTAAATGATATTCCGAACGTAACAACTTACGGTGTACATAAAGAAGAAAACATTATTGTGCTAATAGAAGCTGATTCGGAAGACCAATTAAAAGATTTAGCAAAATATATAAACTCGGAGTTCGAAGGAATTTTAGGTACTTATCCGACCTTCATCGGCTCGGATCAAGACGTTGAAGAAGCATTGAAGTCAATTAACTAAAAACTGCAGATTAGCTTGCTATGTTGAATTTTATTCTGAATTATATTGAAAATGCAGTATCAGATAAATCTGCACTTAGACCTCCCGGCGCTGTTCCCGAAAAAGAGTTTATAAATAAATGTATTCAATGCAACAAGTGTCTGCAAATTTGTCCTTACGATTGCATTGTTCCTGCCGGTTTGGAACACGGCATAAGTTACGGCACGCCAATAATTATTGCTCGTGATGTGCCTTGTTATTTATGTATGCTTTGTCCGCCGATATGCCCAACAGGTGCTCTCGACAACAATCTCGTTGAAAAAGAAGATGTTAGAATGGGCGTTGCCATAATAAATGAAGAGACTTGTCTTCCCTTTAAGGGAATTATATGCAGAGCATGTTTTGAAAACTGTCCAATTTTTAGAAAGGCAATAATTCTTGAAGAAGAAATGTATCCTAAAGTAGTGGACGAGCATTGTGTAGGCTGTGGAATTTGTGAAAAAGTTTGTCCCGTTGAAGGATCTGCCATTATTGTAAAGAGTAATCATAATGTTTAGTAGAGATAAATTTTACAGAAATCTTAACAAATATAGAAAAGCAATACAGATCTTTAGTCTGCTCTTCCTGATTGCGGTTCCCATATTGATTTTACTCGATATCAGATACATCGTCGGTACTTTGTATTCAATAAGTTTTTGGGATTTGGATATCGTTGATCCGTCAATGGTAATTCAAACAATTGTTCTTTCAAAGGAATTTTACATACCGCTTTTAATAGCAGCCGTTATTCCGGTTTTACTTGCTTTGATTTTCGGAAGAGTTTTTTGCAGTTGGATGTGCCCTTACAACACTTTGCTCGAATTACTTGAGCTTCGTGCCATTAAAAAATTGCGGAGAAAAGTTTTTAAGCGAAAGAAAAGAATGAACAAAAACCCGCGCACGTTTATTTACTGGACGATATTTGCAGCGATAATAGTATTTATGTTTCTAATCGGTCTGCCGGTATTCACTTGGATATCTATGCCGGGAATTATTTCATCTGAAATATTTGCTATCGTAGTCGGATTCGGAATCGGAATCGATACTTTATTATTTGGAGTAATTTTTCTTTCGGAAATAATTATCGGTAAGAGATATTGGTGCAAAT
>JAGFIY010000068.1 GCA_024103215.1 Melioribacteraceae bacterium
GAAATGCCCGGAGTAGGAGAGAAGATATTGAAACTAGCTGTAATCCAAGAAAACAGAACGGTTGATTGAGAAAACGAAATTATTGTCTTTCAAGATTCTTTAAGTAAAAAATCGGAAATAAACTCTATCCGTTCGAGTAGAAATTTTGTCATTGCTGAAATCACTTCGTATTTTTGATTTCAATTTTTATCGGGCAGAAGCAGCAAAAGTGAAATCAAACATAGCCACCGAGTGGAAATCAGAATGGAGCAAAAAAGAGTTTAGAAAATATTTACTTACTGCCTTCGCGTTTTTAATCCCTGCTTTAAGTGTCCTTCCTAAATATCTTCTCTGGAACGAAACAAGGGAAGGATTCGCATTTGATGATCCCATATTGAAGTTGTTCGACCCCGTTGATGTTACTTGGCTTACATTCGGATTGATATATGCTTCAATATTATTAGCCTTCATTTCGCTGGCAAAATCCCCAAATCGACTTATGGTAATTTTTCAATCTTACGGAACCCTAGTTTTTTTTAGAATTATTTCTATGTATCTGCTGCCTCTCGATCCTCCCGAAATGCTCATTCCTCTTGATGATCCTTTTGTACAACTATTCGGAGGAGGTGTGATTTTGGAAAAAGATCTGTTCTTTTCGGGACACACTTCAACTATGTTTCTTCTCTATTTGGGAGCGGATAGAAAAAAAATGAAATATATTTTTCTTGCTGCAACAATTTTTGTGGGGCTATCAGTCATTATTCAGCATGTTCATTATTCAGTTGATGTTTTTGTAGCACCATTTTTCGCATTCGCTGCATTTAAGTCGGCTACATTTATTTATAATAAAGTTTACGGAGTTAAACGATGAAAAAGATTTTGACATTGCATCTTGGAATTATCCTTTTACTAGGATTTATTTCGTGTTCTTCTCAATCAAGAAGTGATCTTCACGATCTAATCCCTGTCCTTACTATTCCCGACGGCACAACTGTTGAATATGTAATTAGTGATTTATTTTATTCCGATTCTTACGAAGGAATTGAATTTGCAGTTAATAAAAATTTAAGTGCAACTTATTCCGATGGTAAACTTATGGTAAAACCAAACGAAGGGTTCAGCGGTGCTTCGTTCTTGAAATTTTCGTTGGACGGAGAGGATTATGCAATTGCGGTTAATGTTGTTAAAGTCCCGCGCTTCAAGTTCTCTTACAAGCCGGAGAAAGAGTATAATGCTATAACTCTTTTCGGGCAGTTCAACAGCTGGAACCGTGAGAATATGCCTATGATCGATGATGACGGCGACGGAGTTTATGAGATTAAAATTCCGCTCGATCCGGGTGAGTATCAATACAGATTTTATCTTGACGGCGAAGAGATACTCGATCCATCAAATTCGGATTCGGTTTCGAACGGCATGGGTGGATACAATTCTGTTTTCAGAGTTCTAGAAAGCAAAGTGCCGCCGCCCTATCTGCATCTTATATCATATAGAGGCGATACTGATTTTTTGAAAATAAATTTTTCACTTGAAACACCATCCGACAGTGAGTTTAAAGCCGGGGGATTGATAGGGAATTTCAAACTTCCAAACAATTATTTTACAATAAACGATAAAAAGATTGAACTAAAAATTCCGCGAGATGAAATGCGTGGGGAAAAATTTATTCGAGTAGGTGTCGATCAAAACGGTGCGACGACAAATTTTCAAACTCTTTTGTTTATAGACGGCAAACCTGCTTCAAACGATAATACTTTTCAATGGTATGACGGAGTTATATATTCGTTAATGATAGATAGATTCAGTGATGGCGATGCATCGTTGAACAAACCTATTGTTCATGATTCACTATTTGAAAAAGCCAATTATAACGGCGGTGATTTACAAGGAATAATTGATAAACTTAACGATGGCTATTTTGAAAATTTGGGAATTAATATACTTTGGATATCCCCTGTATATGATAACCCGAACGAAGCATTCAGAGAATATCCCGCACCGCACAGATGGTATTCGGGTTACCACGGCTATTGGCCGATTCATCATGAAAAAGTTGATGAACATTTCGGTACAATCGAAAAACTAAAAGAACTTGTAAACACAGCGCACGAAAAAAATATTAAAGTACTGCTCGATTTCGTCTCAAATCATGTTCACGAACAGCATGTGTTTTATCGCGAACATCCTGAATGGTTCGGAAAACTTGAACTGCCGGACGGAAGACTTAATTTAAGGATGTGGGACGAACACAGATTAACTACATGGTTCGAACCTTATCTCCCTTCTTATGATTTGATAAACTCTTCAGAAGCTATGGAAGAACTCACAGAGAATGCATTATGGTGGCTTAATGAATCCGGTGCCGACGGCTTCCGCCACGATGCAGTTAAACATGTTCCAAACGAATTTTGGAGAGAATTAACACGAAAGATTAAAGAAAGAATTGAAACGAAAAAAGGTGTACGCGTTTATCAAATTGGTGAAACTTTTGGTGATTACGATCTCGTAAGCTCATATGTAAATCATGGACAGTTGAGCGCACAGTTTAATTTCAATCTTTACAACACTGCACAAGCAGTTTTTATTGATCCCGATATTTCCTTCAAAGATTTGAAGAACGAATTAATAAAGACATCAAATGTTTATGGAATTCTTCATGTAATGGGCAACATTATGGATAGCCACGATAAGAATAGATATATGGCTTATACAGACGGCGATCTTAAACTTGAACAATGGAGCGCGGTCGAAGAAGGATGGAATGATCCACCGCAGGTTGATGATCCCAAAAGTTATGATAAAGCAAAAATATATCTCGCTTATATGAATACGATCCCGGGACTTCCTGTTATTTACCACGGAAGCGAATTCGGGATGACAGGAGCCTCGGACCCCGATAACAGAAGAATGATGAGGTTTGATGACGATCTTAACGATTACGAAAATAAGATGCTTCAAGATGTAAGCCGAATGATAAAAATAAGAAACGAGCATACAGCACTACGTTACGGCGATTTGTATTTCCTCAAAGCAGATAGAAGAACATTTGCCTACATCCGAAGCGATTTAAACGAACGCATTCTTGTGGCGATCAACAAATCAGAAGAAAGTGTCGAGATGCGAATTAATCTTCCGAGGGAATATGGTGTTTTATCGCTCACGGATCTTATAACCGGAGAACGAGTAAATGTTTTAAAAGGTTTGACCGATATTCAATTAAATGGAATTAGTTATAGATACTTTAGATGTGAATAAAGTTGAATAAACCGCCTGCCGATTAACAGGCGGTTTAAATTTTATTTTATTGTTTTGGTGTTTCCTTTTGAACTGGGGTTTTTAGTTCATCTTCGATTATGTTTCCGTCAACATCAATTTCCTTAATCTCATAACCGAATTCTTTCAGTTTATCTGCATATTGAGTTTTATCCCCAACTATCATCCATGCAAATTTTGTCGGATCAAGCGTCGAGTTTGCGGCTGCCCTTACTTCATCAAGTGAAAGATTTTTAACTCGTTCAGAATATGTTTCAAAGTAATCTTCCGGCAAACCGAAACGTACTATTTCCGATAAGGATGCGGCAACTGCCCCGTTGGTTTCCCAATTGCCGGGAAGCGTTAAAGTATTGTTGAGAATAATTTTATCGAGCTCGTCTTTCGTTGCGGGATTTGTCGTTATATATTCATTAACTTCTCTAAGAACTTCGCCGAATGATTCTTTTGTTTTATCCGATTGAACCATCGCAAACACTAAGAAAGGTCTTTGTCCTCTTGCCCCGAAAATTAAGCTCTGCGAACCATAAGACCAATGCTTATCTTCTCTCAAGTTCATATTTATTCTCGATGTGAATGTTCCACCCAGTATATCGTTCATTGTTTCAATTTCTAGGTTGTTTTCGACACCGCGCGGGGCAACCAACTGTCCGCTAAAAATTATAGATTGCGGGGCATCGGGTTTATTCAACAGATAAACCACCGGCTTTTCTGCATTTTGAACTTCACTAATATTTTTCTTTGGTACATCTCCTTTTTCCCAATCGCCAAATTTACTCTCAAGTTTTGGAAGCAATTCATCCATCGAAATATCGCCTGTAACTACCAGTGTAGCATTATTTGGCTTAAACCAAGTTTTGTGAAAATCAATCAATGCTTGTCTGTCTATTTTAACAACAGTTTCCTCAAAACCGCTTCCCGTGAAAGGGATTCCGTATGCGTGGTCTTTTCCGTATAAAATTTGAGGAAATGTTCTCAACGCCATTTGAATAGGATTTGCTTTTTCGTTTTGGATTTGAGCAAGAGTTTGTTTTTTCAACCTTTCAAGTTCGTCTTCGGGGAATGATGGATTTAGAATTATCTCTGTAAACAACTCCAATGATTTATCAATTGTTGACTTAAGAGTAGAAAGATTCACAAATGACATATCCAAATTAGAACCGCTCCCCAAGCTTGCACCAAGGTTATCTAAAGCATCGCTAATCTCAAGAGAGTTCATCGATGTTGTCCCTTCGTCAATCATCTTCATTGCAAGTCCCGCTGTTCCGGCAATTCCGAACTGATCGGCTGCAAAACCCGCATCAAGCTGGAGACTTAAGTCAACAACCGGAATTGTTGAACGCTGAGCTAGCATCACTTTAAGCCCGTTTGATAAAACAGCAGTTTGAATATCGGGAAATTTTGCATCCGGTGGAGTTCCGGTTTCCGGAAGTTTTGATCTATCGGCTCCAACAGCAGATGTCACATAATTTGGATATGGATGAACTTCAAGAATGTATTCGCCATCCGTCAGCCATTTGTTCGTAGCATCTTTGATGTCCTTTACTGTAGAGTTAGATATATATCTCAAGTATTTTTTATAATGATCAGGTCCATCACCGTAAACTTCAGACTGAGCAAGAATATCGGATTTACCACCGAAACCTCCGATTCCTTCAATTCCGCCAATGAAGTTTGCAATGTGCTTTGTTTTTACTCTTTGTAATTCTGCTTGGGTCGGGCCTTCTTTTAAAAATTTTCCGAACACTTCGTTAATCACTGCTTCAACTTCGTGAAGATCACCGCCAGGTTTTACGGTCGCTTGTATAACAAACTGACTTCCGATTTCACCCGGGGAATAGTAAGCTGCAACATTTGTGGCAATTTGGTCGTCGTAAACCAAGCGCTTATATAGTCTTGAAGTTTTACCCATAGCGAGGATGTCGCTTGCCAAATCAAGATAAGCTAATTCTTCATTTCCCCATTCAGGAACGTTCCATACTTTATAAATTCTAGCTTGCGGAACCCGGTCTTCAACAATCTGACGTTTTGTTCCCTTCATTTTTGCTATCCAGGTATCATATTTGGAAATCGGAGGACCCGGGGGAATATCACCAAAATATTTTTCAACTTTTTCTTTTGCTACTTCCGGGGTGATATCGCCGGCTACTACAAGCACCGCATTTGCAGCACCGTAATATGTTTTAAACCACTCGTGTACGTCTTCAAGACTTGCAGCATCAAGATCCTCCATAGAACCGATAACTGTCCATGAATATGGATGCCCGGCCGGGTAGGTTGCTTTTGTCATTAGCTCATTAACTACTGCATATGGCTGGTTTTCACCCTGCCGTTTTTCGTTTTGAACCACCCCGCGTTGTTCGTCAAGTTTTTCCTGCGTAACTGCTCCTAGCAAGTGTCCCATTCTATCCGATTCCATCCAGAGAGCGAGATCAACAGCAGAGGTCGGAACGTTTTGAAAATAATTTGTTCTGTCCTTATTTGTTGTTCCATTTAAAGTAGTTGCGCCGATTCTTTCCATAACTTGAAAATAATCATCATCGTTATTTTCACTTCCGTTGAACATTAGGTGTTCAAAAAGGTGTGCAAACCCGGTTTTTCCAAGTTTTTCGTTTTTCGATCCAACATGATACCATATGTTTACCGCAACAATCGGAGCTTTGTGATCTTCGTGAACGATTAATGTTAAACCGTTATCGAGCACATATTTTGTATACGGTATATTAATTTCCTCTACGTTTTGACCGGAAATGTTCACAAGTGAAAATGTGAACATCACCGATGCAATTAAAAGTTTTTTAAGCATTTACTTCCTCCCTGCATTTTGTTTTATGTTGATTTCTACCATTAATAAATTGTTTTTGATGATCAGATTTCCCGTTGGGTCAGCAAATAGGATAATTAGTCTATAAAATAGCAAATTTCGTCTATAAATTAATTACATAAAGATATTGACGAATTAACACTGTTCAGAGTTCCTCAAAGATTGAAAGAATTATTCATTTCGGTCAATTTTCTAAAATAGTCCCACATTTTAATGTTGGAGTAAGAATATATGATAGCGGTGCGGTAAGATCTTAAGTGCCGCTAAATTCGATTGCTTTGCGGAATTGATTTGAGGAAAATTGTTTTACCTGTATTCAAAAGAATTTTAACATAAGACATATTTGTCTTATCGAAATTTAAGGGAGATTTTTCATCATATTGCCTTAAGTTTTCTTCATCTCTATTTCCGGGAATTACCTTTTCCACATTTGTCCAGTATTTCTGAGGAAGAAGTAAAAAAACTTCGGCAGATGTACCGGGTTTTATGGATGACGGATATCGATGAAATTTGATGGGATCTAAAGTCAAAAATATTTCGCTTCCATCTGTAAGTCTTAAAAGATATTGATCTTCATTGCGGTTGAGTTTCAATTCATTATTAGTTGAATTGTATATCATAATTCTCAAATTTTTTGATTCGACTTCAGCCCAAGCAAAAAGATCGGTGTTCATTTTATTGTTACTGTAATATGAAATTCCCGTCTCTTCTGTGTATGCCCCGATTTTAAAATTAGGATATTCTTCCTCGGGCATTTCTATACCGAATAAATCGTTAACCGGATTCAATGTTGAGCATGCGCTAATTATAATTGTAGAAGCAAAAAGCAATATTTGCTTTTTGGATTTGATGGTCATTTCGTTTTCCTCGACTTTACGAAAAAGTTTCAGCAGAAATAAATTTACCGATAACTACCAATTGTTTCTTTGCTCGGCTAATCAATACGTTTTTAATTCTTCCACATCGTTCAGCAATTTTGTCAACAATTCTTACTCCGTTATCTATTGCTTTAAGTACTTGTTGAAAAAATTAATCTTCGGAATAATGCAAAATAACATCTCTTATTGCATTCTGACATACGGCGCAGAATGGTTTAACCCCTTTTGAAAACATAATACAATCGAGCATTGATCTATAAAGACCAAACTGCATATAACCGGCTCCCTCAAAGGCACCGACTTTTCCGTAATGTTCGTTTTCTTTTAAATACTTATCAACTCTTTCGCTTTGTTCTTTATCCAATCTGTCGTAATTCTCTTCCGCAGCCTTAATCTCTTCCGGAGGCGCATTATTTTTCTTCATTTCGGAAATTTCGTTGTTCAATTCAGCGCGCTGTTTTTGCCAAGCATAATCCATAGAATCAAACTCTGCTTTGTTCCAAGGAGTAGGAACAGGAGTTGAAGGTTCAACAAGTTCGCCCCATTTTAATTTTTTGGAATTTAGCAGTGCTGTTATATTCGCTTCGGTTGGCTCGCGGTCGGGTTTATAAAAATCCGAGTATGCAACGTCTGAGGTATAATATTCATCGGCTAATCCGGCGAAGGAATGTCCAAATTCGTGAAGGAAAATGTAATCCCGGAATTGTGTATCGGATGTAAAAGTAGCGTAAAAATTATAAATTCCGCCTCCACCATAGCGTTTGTGATTTGCCATAATATAAACAGCATCAAATGGAACAGCCGAAGCTGCATCATACACTTTGTGAACAGATTCAGTAAGCATATAACGTTCCGAACCGAGTGCATTGAATGAAGCATCGAGAGAGGTGTTTTTGTATATATTTGCCCGAGGTTCGTCTATTCCGCTTTCTTGGGATGGAACGAGAACTCCGTAAATATTAAAATATTCTTTCATTGATTTATAAGGATTAAGGCTGAAAAAAATTTCCGTAAAGTGAGCAATATCTTTTTCAAACTTGGTTGATTCCTCTTTAGTATAACCTTCGCCTAAAATAACAACATCAACCTTTGAGTGAGCCTCTCCGCCTTTGTGGGATTCAATGATGAGTGTGTTTGAATGATCAACCCCAAGGCTGCCGGCATTTATTTCAACAGGATTTATATCAATGCTGTAAATTTTTTGAGTGATATTTTCAGTCGAGGTTTTTTCGATTGCAAGTTTTACGGGAATCTTGGGGAAAGGTATTAATATAACTTCTTCGAACGATTTACTCAGTCCGTTTATTGCATCGCGGCTGGTTTGATACTCCTTAAAGTAACTGTCGAATCCTTTTGAGTATATAACCGCACCTGAAGTGGAATCATAAACTTTAACATAATAGGTGCCGTTATTAAAATTATCTATTAAATATTTTCTGCTGCCCGACCAAATTCCATGTTTAATAAATTTTTTTATTTCAAATTTTTCGGAGACTGCATTGCCTGAATGAATATAATCGATTCGCAGAGTTGAATCCTCAAAAAGTTTATCGAATTGAGGAAAGTTTTGTGCGGGTGTTAAACCAACTGAAATTAGTGACAAACACACCATAAAAAATCTCTTCATTATAACCTCGATGCTGAAGTGAATTGATATACGTAAAGGTAAAAAAAAGAAGTGAATTTATTTGTCGGATCTGAAAATAATCTGGTTGACATCAAAGAAGGTTTTTTGCTTCGGGCAGTTCGATTATGAATTTGCTTCCTTCTCCTAGACGGCTTTCAACACGGATATCGCCTTCGTTTTGTTCTATGAATTCCTTACTTATTAATAAACCAAGTCCCGTTCCTTGTTCTTTTGCTGTTCCGGGTTTGCTGAAGTTTGATTCAATACTGAATAGTTTTTTAAGTTCGGATTCGCTCATTCCTATACCGCTGTCTCTAACTGAAATTTCCACAAAACCGTTTTTCTCCTTCGAGGCTGAGATTACAATTTCATTTTTCGGATAACTGAATTTTATTGCATTATTGACAAGGTTTCTTATTATCGAATTTATCATAAAAGGATCAGCGTTAATCATCAAATCATCAGAAATATTTTTCACAATTCTTATCTCCTTCTTTCGAGCTATTTCGGAAAATTCTTTAGTTGAGTCTTCAACAATAGATTTTACGTTTAATATTTTTCTATCAACTTTAATTGACCCGGTCTGAGATCTTGCCCATTGAAGCAGGTTTTCAAGTAGGTTGTAAGATTGATTAATAGTTTCGCCAATCGTGTGGATGTACTCTAACCTTTCTTCGTTTGAGAGAGAAGAATATTCATTTTTGAGAAGATTGCTGAAACCCATCATCGCATTAAATGGATTTTTTAGATCGTGTGCAATTATAGAGAAGAATTTATCTTTTGTATTATTTATTTCCTTCAACTGAATTTCCGAATCACGAAGCTGTTGAATTACTTCTTCAAGTTGCTTGTTAGTTTTTTCAAGTTCTTTGTTAGCTTTTCTTCGAAGAAGATATCTATTGTAAATTAACACAGCACTGAATAGTGCGAAAATTAAAATAATCGTAAGATATGTTGTGATTCGTTCTTCATCCTCAAGCCTCAAATTTTGAATTGCTTGCTCACGTTTCAGAACTTCGATCTCGTGTTCCTTTTGCGCAGCCTCGTACTTTGTTGTTAATTCTGTTATTCTCTCTTGGTTTATTTCTTCATAAATAGTGTCGCGTAATGCATAGTAATTTCTTAGAAAATAGTTGGCTTTTTGAAAATCTTTTTGTTCCTCATAGTAGTTCGTCAATCTCAAATAAACTTCCATAAGTCTGTCTTTGGAACCAAGTTTTTCAGATATCTCCAGACCACGATTGTAATAATTGATTGCTGCGGATTTGTTACCAATCTCATTATAAATATTCCCGATTGCAATAAAAATGGATGCACGCAACAGCAGATCATTTATATGTTCATTCTTTTCCAATGCTTGTTGGTAATAGTCTAATGCCGTGGGATAGTCCTTAGACTTGAAGTACATGTCTCCGATATTGAAAAGAGTATAGATAATACCTCGATTATCATTTACTTTTTCTTTTTCTTCGAGTGATTTTTGCTGGTAATCCAATGCTTGGGTATATTGATTCAATCCGGTATAGCTGTTGCCCATATTGTTGTAAGCTCGCCCTTTAACATATCCGTTGTTGAGCTTTTTGCCGATGTTGAGTGCGGTTACCGAATAACTCAATGATTTTTCAAATTGATTCAGTTCATTATATATTCTTGCAATATTGTTTAATGTTATTGCTTTTCCGTATTCATCATTTAATTTTTCTTTTACCTCAAGTGAATTGTGAAAGTATTCCAACGCCAGAGAATAGTCACTTTTAATCCAGTAAATCAATCCTAAGTAATTATAAGAATTTCCCATTGCTTCCAGATCGTTGATCTTAGTGCTGATTCCAATCGATTCTTTATACTTTTCTCTTGCAAGGTTATAATCTTCTCTTTTCCAAAAAACTAGTCCAAGATTGTTTAAAACCTTTGCAATTCCTGAAGAATCATTTAGGGCAGTAAAAATTTCAAGAGATTTTTGCAGGTTTGAAAGTGCACCGTCCAACTCAACTTTTATTGATTGAATAAAACCGAGATTGTTCATTGCCTCAGCAATACCTTTTTGATATCCTAATTTGACTGCTATATTAAGAGCTGAACGCGAATATGTTAGGGCGGAATCCGGAGAGTAATCGATTAATCCCACGGAAAACTCGTTAAGCAAATTGACTTTCTCTTCACCTTGCGAAATGCTTATATCTGCTTTTAAACTATCCAAATATTCCGAATAAGAAATCTCCTGCGCAAAACTCTTTGAGATATTAAT
>JAGFIY010000080.1 GCA_024103215.1 Melioribacteraceae bacterium
AGTTTTTGCGTTAAATTTTTAATCAACTCACTATCAGCGCTGCTTCCGGTAAAATAAAATAATGCATCAAAATTTTTCGAAATCCTTTCAATCAAATTTTCCCAATTTGCCAGATTCCATCTGTTTGGAATTTTCCCCGCACCAATGTGGCATCCGATTTTTATTTTATTAGTCGAGATATATTCGGATGCTTTACGAAGATCTTCACCATCAAAATCTATTTGAGATCTTAGATCTTTAGTAGAAATTCCAACTGGTCTGATGATATCCATACCAAAATCAGCTACATGTCTATCCGGACTTGAAGTCCAATTCATTTCTATTTTTTTATTGAAATTAAAATCGTATTCATTCATATTCCCATCAAGCGAAGAAGGCCCAATCTTAAATATTCCATTAACTAGACCAGCAATTATACAACTTGTTTTTGAGATCGAAACAGTAACAGGAACTATTACTAGGTCATAATTATCTCTTAAAATTGTTCTAAATAATGAGAGATATTTAATTGAAAATAAGTTCGATTTGTTGTATGTAAAACTTCTGTCGATAAGTTTATTTTTCTCAACCGCGTAATAATTTTCCGGACTTAAAATGACCGAAAGTTCTGCTTTAGGATAGTTTTCCTTAATTGCTCTGAACAAGGGAACACTTGCAAGCAAATCTCCGAATTGATTATGCTGCCTGACGACAAGAATTTTTCTTATCTCGCCAGGCAGTTCCGATAATTTATATTTCGGTTTGAGAAAAGGTTTTAAAAGCGATGCAACAATTTGATTCTTTAATTTTCTGCGGGACATTTAATCTTTTGAGCCGGATTCGTTTGACTCTTTTGATTCTTTTATCTCTTCGAAATCTGCTTCGATAATATCTTTCTGATCAATGGATGATTTCGGTTTTTCAGTTCTTTGAAAATTACTCGCACGTCTCGAATTAGTGGTTGTCATAATTCTGTAAACATATCTTACCAACCGTAAAATCAAAAACGCAATTATCGAATAAAGAATAAATCTAAAAAACATAATACTCCTCAGGATTCAGGATTAAAATACTCGATGAATCCTCTATCTTCCCTAAATATCTGTCTAAATAATTCGTCAAAGTCTTTCTGCTTTTTCACAAAATCAATTTCTGTAGTGTTTACAATAAGCAGCGGTGTATTGTTATACTTGAAGAAAAAATTATTATAGGCTTCACTCAATTCGCTTATGTAACTTCTTGTTATGCTTCTTTCGATTTTTCTTCCGCGTTTTTTGATATTGAACATAAGTCTATCAACGCTCGATTGAAGAAAAACAACCAAATCCGGTTTGCGCAAATCACGCTCCAGCAGAGGAAACATTGCCTCGTAAAGTTTAAGCTCGTCCCCTTCCAGATTTAGATAAGCAAAAATCTTATCTTTCTCAAAAATGTAATCGGAAACTATAAACTTTGAGAACAAATCCCCTTGGTTCAATCTTTTCTGCTGTTCATATCGATTTATCAGAAAGAACATCTGGGTCTGAAAAGCATATCTTTTTCGATCTTCGTAAAAACTTTCGAGGAAAGGATTCTTCTCAAATTCCTCAACGATGAAATTCGCATCCAACCTGTCAGCAATTTTTTTTGCAAGAGAAGTTTTCCCCGCACCAATAACTCCTTCGATTGCTATGTAATTTATTTCAGGCAAAATTTACAGACTCATTTTTTGAAAAGTTATGCTCAAATTTACGAATAATATACGAATCGATTTGAGGTAAATATTCCGAATATTTCCTTCCGTTTTCTGGATTTACCAAATCGGGGTCAATTTCCAAAAGCGGAACTAAAACAAAATCCCGCAAGGTAATTTCCGGATGAGGTACTTTAAGAGAATCGCTTTCAATAATTTCATTTTCGATAAAAAGTAAATCCAAATCGATTTTTCGCGGTCCCCATTTTTCTTCACGGATTCTTCCGAGATTTAATTCTGTCTTCAGACAAATCCGCAAAATATCTTGAGGCGTTAAATTCTCAACACCGTACTTCACAACCATATTGTAAAAATTGTTCTGTTCCTTTATGCCGTAAGGCTTTGTTTCATAAACCGATGAATAGGAAATAACTTCAAAATGTTTTGCTAATTCATTGAATGCTTGTTGAAAATTAATTAAACGTTCGCCTTCATTTGACCCGAATCCAATAAAAAAAAATATCATCTTTCTTTCTCAACTTCAGCTTCAACATAATCAATCAATCCACCTACAGGTACGCTGTTTTTTCTTACACGAACGTTTATCTTTTCAATCAATTGAAACTTTGATAAAAGTTTATCTGCAATAACACTCGCAAGAGTTTCGATAAGATAATACTTTTTCTCGTGGACGAGATTATTTATAAATTTATAAACTTCGTCGTAATTGATTGTCTTTGTGAGATCATCAGTCTTACTCGATTCACTAAAATCAGTGTAAATTGTCACATCCGCTTCAAATTTGCCGCCGATATGCTGCTCTTCTTTCAACGCGCCGTGATATGCGTAGAAAACCGCATTTTTGATCCTGATTATATTTTTCATGCAAATTTTTTCTTCCTATGAAGATATTTTAATAGACTCCGAAAATTAGCAAATAATATCCCAATTAACACAAAACTGCTGCCTATTAGATGCTGCTCGGTCAGTCTTTCATTCAATACTATAAAACCTAGAAGTACAGCAACGATTGGAGTTATAAAAGTCGACAGCGACATGATTACAACGTCAACTCTTTTAAGCAGCCAGTAAAATGTAGTGAATGTCATCAGCGTACCAAAAAATGCAAGGTAAATAACCGTCCAAGCTGCTGTCCAGTTCAACTGAAGATAAGAACTATCCTCAAAAGCTAATGCAATAAGAACCATCGTTATTCCAGCAAGAAGAACCGGAACGAAGTTCATTGAAAGCGGGTTCAAATTTCCGCCATGTTTTTTGAGAACAACTGACACTCCGCCTTGTATTGTTGCACTTACAAAAACGGCAAGCATTCCCCAAAAATCGTTTGACAGATTGAACGAAATCCCTTTAGAAAAAATTATGACGATTCCCGTAAATCCAAGGATGACACCGAGAAACTTAAATGGCCCTATCTTTTCCCCTGGAAGTGCAAATCTGGAAATAATAATTACCATGAAAGGCATAACAGCAAAGAGAACCGAGGTCAAACCAGATTCAATAAACTGCTCAGCCCAATAAACCAACCCGAAAGGAATTACGAAAGAGAAGTATGCCATAAATAAATAAAGGAGTACCGATTTTTTATCAGTTTGAAGTTTAACCCTCATTATTATCATAAAAAGATAAATAAATATCGATGCAATAAGAAACCTTACTCCCGCAGAAAATACCGGGGTTAAAGCTGTCAAACTAATTTTAATAACGAGCCAAGTCGAGCCCCACAGCAGGCAAATAAGAGCGTAGGCAGCTCCAATCTTAAGAGCGTTTGAATTCAATTATTCCTCATTGCTATAATTCCCCAAGCTCTTCCCGATTGCTTTCCCTCTCTCCTATACGAGTGAAGGAAATATTTATCATAGGAACACAACCCGCTCAATTCTATATTTTCTTCTTTCATTCCGGATTCAATTAAAAAATCAACATTTGGTTTGAGTGTATCCAAAAATATTTTCCCTTTCTCAAAAAGTAAATATTTTTCATCGAATAATTCTGCGACTTCTTGCCCAACTTCATAGTTTTTTTGGCTTATACTCGGACCGAAAAAAGCAAACAAGTCTTCCGGATTTAAATCGAATTCATTTTTCATTTTAGAAACAGTTTTAATGAGAATTTTTTTATTAGTTCCTCTCCAGCCGGAATGAATTCCGGCAATAATCTTTTTACCCCTGTCGTACAAATAAACATTTACACAATCAGCCGAGGAAACAGCTAAACCCAAATTTGGCTTAAAAGTAATAAGTGCATCACTTTCACCTACATTTCCACCATTATCAACAATTTTAACTCTATCTGAATGTACTTGTTTTTGCACTGCAACAATATCCGGGGAAAGATCAAGTTCAGAAAAAAAAGCATTTCTATTTTCGGTTACTTTCTCAATTTCATCTCCGACAGAAAAAGACAAGTTGAAATGAAAAGGCGGTTTTCTATCAAGACCGAATTTTGTGCTAAATCCGAAAATAATTTCGGGAAATCTATTAAACAGATTACTTCTTATAATTTTCATATTACCGATCAAATCAAAAAACAACTGCTAATATAGAAAGATAAAAATTCTGATTTGTGAGATTAATTATAATAAAAAACCCCCGGTAGACGGGGGTAAATTTTGAGAGTTATATATTTTTGAGAGCTAGTTTCAAATCTTTGATAATATCCTCAGCAGATTCCAATCCTACTGCAAGCCGCACGCCTCCTAAATCCAATCCTCGTTTTTCAAGATTTTCCGGAGGGACAACTGAGTGAGTCATCGATGCAGGATGTTCAATCAAAGTTCTTGTATGACCCAGGCTTACAGCCAGCGTCATAGTGTAAGCATTGTCAGCAATCCAATCCATAAATTTCGCGCCTATTCTTCTGGGGTCATCGCCTTTCAATGCGAAATATATCATACTGCCTGGAGCAAAGTTTCCGTCGAAATCTCGCATCTGTTTCTTCGCAATTTTTTGGTTTTTGTTGGATTTAAGTCCCGGATAATTTACGAACTTAACCTTCGGCTGTTTTTCCAAAAATTCAGCAACCTTTTGAGCAGTTTCAACTTGTCTTCTTTGCCTCAAGGCAACCGTAGGGAGTCCGTAAGTTAAAATTGCCCAAGCACTTTTTGTATTTAGAACGGCTCCAAAGTCTTTTCGATAAAGCAGAAGGATATCACGATATTTTTCGGGTCCGATTACAACACCGCCCATATCAGTCCCAAATCCGCCAATGCCTTTGGTTAAAGAATGAACTACAAAATCGATTCCAAATTCCAAAGGTCTTTGACAAAAAGGTGTTGCAAAAGTATTATCCACAATCGTTACAATTTTTTGATCTTCATTTCTGTTCTTGTTTATTTCTTTTACAATTGACGAAATTTCTTTCAGATCAATCAGATCAAGATTTGGATTTGCGGGTGTTTCAAAATAAATCACTCTCGTTTTCTCGGTTACAACTTGCTTAATAGTTTTGGGATCGGTTAGATCAACAGGAACTATTCCGATGTTGTACCTGGGATACCAATTGTTAAACAAAGATATTGTACATCCATAAAGAGTGCGGTGTGTTATGATCTCGTCTCCGGATTTTGTCAGCACGCCGAGAACCGCAGAAATCGCACCCATTCCGCTAGAAAATGAAACAGCAGTTTCACCTTTCTCAACATAAGCTAAGTTTTCTTCAAGAATGTCTTTATTCGGTTCTCCCAACCTGTCATAGATATAAATAGGATCAGTATGCTTAAACTCCTTTGTATGCGCAAACTGCATAAAACCTTGAGCTCCTCTGTTCACCGAATCAAGTCTGAAGGTAGTAGACGATGAAATTGGAGCGGTTACGTGGTGTGAATAATCCCACTTATTTGTGATATTCTTTCCGTTAATGAGACGAGAATCCATACTGTAATTTTCTTCAACATTTGTGGGAATAGATTTAGTCTTTTTTCCATCCTTTTTCATTGCCTTCTCCAATTTTTTTACACGTGCAAAATAATCAAATTGTTACAGAGGACGAAAATGAGATATTTTATCTTATTTTATTTTTAATTAAAAGTATTAAAAAGCAATTCGAATTTTGCGGGTGTTCTTGGAGAGTCAGATAAAATCGTTTGCTTTCAACCATTCATCATTATAAATGGTGGTAAAGTATTTGTAACCGGAATCGGGGAAAATTGTAATAATATTGGCTTTTCTGTCGATCTGTTTCGCAAGTTCGATAGCTGCCCAAATATTTGCCCCGCTTGAACCACCGGCAATTATGCCTTCCTCAAAGGCGAGTTTTTTTGTCCAGCCAAAAGCTTTTTTATCATCGATTTGAAACATTTCGTCCATCATTTCAAGCTGAGCGGTCTTTATTAAAAACTCATCCCCCATCCCCTCCAGAAAATAGCGTGAAGGTTTTACAAGCTTTTTTGTTTTAAAATAATCATAGAATACCGAACCGACAGGATCGACCCCGATAATTTTGACATTGGGAATTTTTTCTTTTAGAAATTTTCCCGTACCGAACAACGAACCGCCGGTTCCGACAGCGGCAATTAGATAATCAATATTTCCGTTTAATTGGTTATAAAGCTCAGGTCCGAGTGTGTAATAATAACTCTCATTGTTATCGAGATTATTGTGCTGATCAATGTAGTAAAGCGATGCATTATCCTTAGCCAAATTTGCAGCATAATTGTTGTAACTTTTCGGATTTTCCGGAGGCAGAGTTGCATCAACTGTAATAACATCCACTCCCAGAATTTTCAACATCTTAATCTTTTCTTTGCTTGTTGTATCTCTTATTACAATCTTTAATTTATATCCTTTTTGACGTGCGACTATCGCCAGTCCCATTGCCGTATTTCCGGAAGAATTTTCAATTATCGTATCCCCCGGCTTTAACTTGCCTTCTTTTTCAGCTTTTTCGACCATGTATTTTGCAATACGATCTTTGATACTTCCGCCGGGATTCATAAACTCAAGTTTTGCATATATATCTGCTTTAAGTCCTTTGGAAATATTTTCAAGTTTAACCAATGGTGTGTTGCCGATAGCGGATAACAGATTCAAATTTTCTCCATCACAACTAATTATAATGCATTATTTATTAAGTGAATAACCCCTAAGAAATTCTTCGGCATTCATGCGTTTTCTACCCTCGGGCTGAATTTCCAAAATGCGAAGATCGTCAGTTCCGGTTCCAACATAGAGTTCGTTTTTAGTTTCGCGGAATTCCCCGGCTTGCAAATCGTGATTCTTTTCAATCGAGCAATTGAACACTTTATACTGCTTGTTATTTTTTATAAAAAAAGCCCCTGGAACCGGCGAAAGTCCTCTTACCAAATTCAAAATTTCTATTGCGGATTTAGTCCAATCAATTTCACAAATTTCTTTTGTTATTTTTGGTGCGGGAGTTGCAAGTGGTTCATCTTGTGGTCGGACGATTACATTTCCACTTTCAATCATATCTATAGTTTCAATAACGGCATCGGCGCCGAGTACACTCATTTTATCATGAAGTGATTGGAAATTATCTGTCTCATCAATCCTTATTTTTTTTGAGAGGATTAAATTTCCGGTGTCAACCTTCTTTTCAAGAAAAAATGTTGTAACTCCGGTTTCATTATCGCCGTTGATCAAAGCCCACTGAATCGGCGCTGCTCCTCTGTACTTAGGTAAAAGTGAACCGTGCAGATTAAACGAACCGTATTTGGGCAGAGTAAACACTTTTTCCGGAAGAATTCGAAATGCAACTATGACGAATAGATCTGCATTAATAGATCTTAGTTCGTCATAAAAATCTTCATCGGTGAGTTTTTCGGGTTGAAGCACTTCAATATTATTTTGCACTGCAAACTCTTTTACGGGAGTGTAACTTACTTTTCTTCCTCTTCCTCGTTCTTTATCGGGCGCTGTCACTACAGCTTTAACCTCGTGATTGGATTTTATAATTTTTTGAAGTGAAGGAATTGCAAAATCCGGGGTTCCGAAAAAAACTATTTTCATTCAGCTTAACCTAATTCTTCCCGGTAATAGGATAATCGATATCCACTTCCCGGTTCATAATTTTATGAAGTTCACTCTGCATTTTCTTTCTGGCTCTCGGGGAAACTCGATCAGGAATCATTTTCCCGATAAGATGATCATATTCGTGTTGAATCACCCTCGCAAACAAATCATCAGCATCAACAATCAGTTCTTTTTCCGCAACATCAAGATATTTAATTCGGATTTTTTCCGGTCTGTCAACATCGGCCCTTAAAAGAGGAAGACTTAAGCAGCCTTCTTCCATTGTGATTATCTCATCCGATTCATCGATTATTTCCGGGTTGATCATAGCAACCGGTTTATAATCTTCGCAACCTTCAATCGGGCTTATATCCACAACAAAGATTGAATTATCGATTCCCACTTGATTTGAAGCAAGCCCAATCCCGCTTGCATTACGCATAGTGTCGAACATACTTTTGACCTGGGCGATAATTTTATCGTCTATCTGTTTTACCGGTTCTACCTTCTTTCTTAAAATGGAATCGCCGTAAATTGTAATTGGAATTATTGACATAACTTTTAAACCTTTTCTACTATTACTGGTTCGATGAAATCAGCGTTCAAATCTTTGTACAGAAAAACTTCGGTGGAATAAAAAAGCATTCGAACCGCAAGTCGAAAAATAACCAACATTTGTTGAAGAATAAAGGCAAGCACTAAAAAGTAATAAGGAGTTCTTGGAATGAAAATCTCGATAATATTATAAACAATTGCGCCCAGTGCCCCAATCACAGCTACGAGGAAGAAAACAGTAAAAACTATATTGAAATTATGCTTTATGAATAAAACCGAAAGTTTGATCGAGTTGAATATTTTATTGTCATCTGTTACACCAATATGCACCTTTGCATAATCCGAAACAATCGTAACAAAGCCTATCAGAATGATAAGAATTATATATCGAAGCGAACGGAGTATAAAATCCGTCATATAGTTTCCGGTTCGTTCGAAAGCCCAGCTAATTAAATCACCGAGCAGATCGTTTATAATAAATGCTGCTGCAAACAGAACTAGAGATATAAGAAGTATTTTGAAAAACCTCAGCCAAAACTTAACACCGCCGTAAAAGAAATCGACCATATGATTCTTTTTCGGAAGGTGAAAAATTGAAATCAATCCGCCGAGGAAAAAAGTCTGGACGAGAGTATAAACTCCAACGATAGAATATATCAAATAAGGAAGCTGCTCAAGATTACTCTTGTACAAATTTGAAAATTGAATAAACCACAAATAATCGAAACCAGCTGCAAGCCTATCGCTAACAAGAGAGCGGGAAAGATTTTCCGTGAGCAGATAATACACGGGAATAGTCAAAACCAGTGCTCCAATCGAGTTGCTTACCCACATCAATAACAGAAACTTTATGTTATAATAAATTTGACGAGTAGCAATTATTAGCGAGTTTTTAATGTTGACGATCATCCGATACTCCCGATAATCATCAAAGCATTCTGGATCCAAAAATACCAACGAACAGCTATTGAAAGCGATGCTCCGTATCTCGGTTCAATTGTATAGGAATTATTAGTAAAATTAATATCAAAATAATTTTTTCGGTAAGGATCAATCTCGGCAGCAATAACTTTATCCTTGGTTATAAACGAAAACGTTTTCCAATTATTTGAAGAATTCCATTTCTGCCAAAGTGTATCATTTTCAGTAATCAGCACAACATCCTGATCAATACTTTTGCTCCCCAATCTTTCAACAAGTACATCGTATTTGAATTCACCGGTTTGTTTCAGGGAAATAATTTTATCGTCAAATGTTTGGTTGGTGTAGAAAAAATTCTCCTTAAAAGTTGAAAGATCATAAGAAGAATTCTCCTGGAGTGAATTCCAAAATACTTCCGCTACGGCGGAATCGGGTTCAATTATCAAGAACTTTGAGAACGCATTTAAAAGATTTTCTTTACCAACGATTTTTTCGAGCGTAAGAAACATCAGTTCCGGTTTAATAACACCGTTTATGAAGATAGAGTTTTCATCCGGAAGCAAAACGGGATCATCATTTATTGAACCAATTTTATTTGAATTATAGTAAGTTTCAAGACAGGCTGTGCCGATCGGTTCCTCAAAAGAACCGACTGTATAGATAATCGGGATTTCATTATAATGTTGAAGCAGCATCCCGTATACCGGAACATACCTGACAAACTGAAATACTTTACTACTCGATCCATAAGTATCCTGAACAATCCTCGATGCGAGATAATATGGTATTCCTTTAACAACCCAATATGGGTTGTCTCTCCCAAAATTATTTGCAATATATCTCTCGCAAATTTTTGCCGATAAGCCTCGTTCAAAGGCAAAATTTCTGTCGGGAATAAATAAATCAATATCGACCAAAACTGAGTTAGCTGTTTTATCTTGCGGAAGAGTTAACCCGAGCGAAGAACTATAAACATAAAATTCATCGAACGAGTTTAGTGATAGATTTGATTCTAGAAAATGGAATGTGTGCTCAATACACGAAAGAATTCGTTCCGAATATTCTTTTTCGTTTGGAGACAAGTAAAGACTAATTTTTATCGGCCGATCACCAATTATTTTCTCAATTTTTAGCGCATCTTCCGGAATTTTGAACTCGATATTTTGGACAGTAGTTGAATCATCCGGGAAGGATGAAAGAAAGGATAAATTGAATGCACTCAACAGCACAAAAACGACAAAAGCCGGAATGAAAGTAAAATTACGCATCACCGCATAGTAAATTGTTACCTAAAGATAATGAGAGTCATTGAAAATGAAAACTAAATACGTAAACAAAAGAGAGGAGAGCCGGCAGCTGCTCGGGAAACAACTGCCGGGGAGGGGAGAATGGAATCAGTCAATGCTATAAATTGTTCAAACTGCCAAATTTAAAGACATGTCAACTTTATAGACGTAATCAAAACATTCTTTAATCAACATTTCCTCATAATT
>JAGFIY010000084.1 GCA_024103215.1 Melioribacteraceae bacterium
TGATTGTTCAGGAAGATAATGATACTTTTATAAGATTTGGACATTATTACGGAAATGGCTTGAAATTTTTTGTTGCTGTTATTGACGGCTCTACTATTATTCAAACTCCGGCTGTTGCAACAATTTCAACTTCACCTCCTTATTTAAGAGTTACTCGCACAGGCGATGATTGGTTGTTTGAGTATTCAAACGACGGAAGTAATTGGAATACAGTATCGTCATTTACACAAGCTTTTACGGTTAACCAAGTTGGATTTTACGGAGGCAATGCAGGCAGCAACCCGCCTTATACAGCAAGTGCGGATTATTTTATGAGCAGCGATAGCCCGATAACCGACACTGATACACAGATCACAGATCCACCGATTATTGAGGTTTGGTATGGAGATACACAAACTTTCGGTAACCTCGGCAACCCGCAGCAATGGGTAAATATTTTGGGAAGAGTTTCGGATGATAATGGGGTTGCAAGTTTAACTTATTCACTAAACAGTGCTCCTGATGTTTCACTTGCTATTGGATCTAACGGTACTCGATTAGTTGGTAACGGAGATTTTGTAACCGAAATAGATTATGCCGACTTAAATAACGGTGTTAACATAGTTGAGTTTACCGCAACTGATGCGCTTGGTGGTGTAGCAACAAAAACAGTTACGCTTAATTATAGTGCAGGCAATCTTTGGCCGCTCTCTTACACTGCTGATTGGTCAACATTAACTACAATAGATGAAATTAATAATGTTGCAAACATTGTAGATGGTTTATGGGAATTAACATCTGATGGAATTCACACAGTTGAGACCGGTTACGATAGATTATTTGTAATGGGTGATGAAACCTGGGCAACCAATTATGAAGTAACGGCAGAGATGACAATTCACTCTGCATCAAGCGGAAGCGGTGTTGGTTTTGCAATAGGCTGGCAGGGACATACCGGCACGGCATCTCCGCGAACAGAATGGCCGCTTGAGGCAATAGGCTGGGTAAGGAATTTAAATACTCTTGAAATATTAACATACACAAGCGGAACTCCTGCTTCAACGGGATTTTCGATTACTCCAAATACAAAGTATTTGTTGAAAGCAAGGTCAGAAGATATCGGCGGAGGGAATAGCAGGTTCTCTGTTAAAATATGGGAAGACGGAACAACCGAACCTGCTTCATATATGATTACCGGGGATATTGCCGATAGAGATGGCTCAGTATTATTTATTACGCACAGGGCAGATGTTACTTGGGGAACAATTCAGATAGATCCAATTACAGGAAATCAATCACCTCAATTCACAAGTACTCCAATTACAATTGCACAGGTTGGACAAGCATATACTTATAACATTACTACTTCTGATCCAAACACATCCGATGTATTAACAATAACCGCACCTACTTTACCAAGCTGGTTATCGTTTAACGATAATGGCGACGGGACTGCAGCATTAACCGGAACTCCTGTTAATGCAAATCTTGGTGCCAATCCGGTTGAGGTAGTTGTTAATGATGGGAACGGTGGAAGTGATACTCAAAGCTTTTCAGTTATTGTTACAAGCGGTTCGGGTACCCTTCCAATTTCAGATCAATTCTGCGGACCAACCATAGAATCATATTGGACGATTTATGATCCTTATGATGCGGGTTCCGGAACTCAAACAGGTGAATCAACATTTGGAATAAATAACGGTGTGTTTGAAATTTCCATTCCGGGTAACGAAGGTTCACACGACCTTGCTCAAAATTTAGCACCGCGAGTTTTACAAACAATTCCCGATGATGATTTTGGTGTTGAGGTTAAATTCAATTCTGTTCCTTCAGCTCAATATCAAATGCAGGGAATAATCGTTCAAGGAACAGGTTACAGATTAAGATTCGAAACTTACTATGGAGATCAAACATATTTTTATGCAAACGGTTACGGTGTTTCCTTTGGCGCACAAGTTAATCAACCCATCGGTGGACCGATACCGGCTTATCTCCGCGTAACAAGAACAGGTGATGATTTTGCATTTGGTTATTCTTATGACGGTTCCACTTGGACGAATATAGTTACGAGAACAATTCCTGTTACAGTATCAGAAGTTGGTTTCTACGGTGCAAATCATAATCCAAATCCGGCGTTTACGGTTCAAGCCGAATACTTCAGAAATACAAACGATCCAATTCCGAACTGCAAAGTTGTTGAAGTTACTTCACCTAACGGCGGTGAAACTTGGGCTGGAGGAAGTACTGAAGCTATTGAGTGGACAAGTAACGAAATCGACGAGCTAGATATCGAGTTTTCAGTTGATAACGGTTTGACATGGAATACTATCGCTAATTCTGTACCGGCTGGGAACGGAACATATAATTTCACTGTTCCAAACATCAACTCAACTAATTGTTTGATTAGAATTACAGATTCTGATGATTCCAATGTATTTGATGTAAGTGATAGTGTGTTTTCAATAGTCACAATTGCGGGCGATCCGACTATCAGAATAGGGTCAGCCATAAGTTATGGCGGAGCAACCATAACAATTCCTGTTGAGGTCGATTTAGCTGCCGAAGTCGAAATTGAAAACTTGCTGCAAGGAAAAATTCATTATGATCCAACTAAACTTACATTCAAATATGGTGATTATGGTACCGGGACGCTGCTCAATTCATTCGGATGGACCGGTGTTTTTTATTCGGTTTTTCCGGGATCAGTTGACATAATTTTATCCGGGCAGAACGACATCAACCAGAACGGTGTTCTTTTTTATCTTACGTTTTTTATAAAAGATTTGAATGCTGGTTCAACAAATTTAACGAGTACTACAAATGAGTGGGCGATTAATGTTCTAAGTAAACCTTTCGCAGTTGAGAACGGTAACATTACTTACAGCAGTGCACCTGCGGTTTCGGGCGAGAGAGGAGATGCTACTCTTAACTTTGTAGTTGATTATAACGATGCTTTATCAATCCTATATCATATTATTGGACTATGGCCTTTGACAGGTCAGGCATTCATTAATGCTGATGTTAACTATGATTTGACTGTGAACATAGATGATTACTTATCCCTTGTATTTTATATTTTCCTTCACGATTGGGATTTTATTCCACCGATAATAACAACTGGAACTTCAATTCAGTATTCCGAAACATCCGGCAGCAACGGTGTATTCGAAATTCCTATCAACTTAGCTAATTCAGTTAATTCATATAGCTCAGAAGTAAGCTTTAACTATGATGCAAATATTTTTGAATTCCAAGGTTATACTTCATCCCTTAATAACGGTAATTCGGTTGTGAAAGCTTTCAAGGCAAGCGAGGGTACGATCACCTTCATTTCGGCATCATCAGAGAAACTCACGGGAAATATGAACCTTGGTTCGGTTCTTCTGAAGCAAAAGGAAGGAACTCAATTTGATGAATCGTTGATTTCAACAATTTATAAACTGAACAACGGTGTTGAAACCGAAGGCAGCACTATTATGATCAGTGGTGGAGTTGTAACTTCGGCTGAGGATGAAATACTTCCAAAGGAATATGCATTGTATCAAAATTTCCCTAATCCTTTTAATCCTTCTACTAATATTAAATATGAAATTCCAAAAAGCAGCTATGTAAAATTGATAATCTATAATATTCTTGGAAGCCACGTAAAAACATTGGTCGATGAAAATCAATCCGCCGGTGTTTATGATATTATTTTTGATGCTTCGAATCTTCCTTCAGGGATCTATTTTTACAAGTTGGATGCAGGAGGAACAGTTATCACTAAGAAGATGGTTTTGATCAAATAGTATCAAATGACCAAGATTAAGTATTGATATAAACTCCCTTTGGATATGCTCCGGGATCTTTACAATCCCGGAGTATATTATTTTGTCCATCCTCTTTCATAATTCAATTCTTTTTAAGATATATGCAGTCTTAATTTTATATTATTAGCTCAATTTCTACTCCATTTATTTTTTAACTAGTAATAGGACAACAGCATTGTTCATAAGTAAAATAAACTCTTGCATAAAATCTTGTTTTATGCTTTTGCTGTTAATCGCCTCAACTTTATCCGCCCAAAATTGGATAAAAATTGAAGAGGTTGGATCTACTGATGTATTTGCAATTACAGCACATAGCGGTAAACTTTTTGCAATCTCAAAATTTAATATTTATCTCAGCAATTCGAACGGAGCAGATTGGCAGCAGACCGGTTCTTCTCCAGCAGCAGAAAGCGGATATCAATCAATTCATTCTCATGGAAATGTCTTGTATGTAGGTACATTTTCGGACGGAATTTTTAGAAGCACTGATTCCGGGGCTACTTGGCAAAATTTTAGTATCGGTCTGAATAACAGCGCAAAGGGGATTATCTCAATTGCCGGAATAGATAATTTCTTATTCGTTGGGACAAATGGAAGCGGTGTTTACAGAATTAATTTGAACGGTGGAGTTTGGGAATCTTTTAACAGTGGTTTGTTTACATTCGGCACAACTTCACTTACATCAATCGGTAATTTGCTCTTAAGCGAAATCGGTCAATACTGTTATATACGTTATGTCGATGAAAATTCTTGGAGAAATGTGTATCTGGACGGAACTGAGATTCAGCGCGGCATTTATGATTTTATAAAGGCCGGTGATTATATATTCGCCGGAACGGATAATGGTGTTTACCGAGGAACTATTGATGCGGATAGTTGGGAAAGAAAAGACATTGCAGCGTTTCCTTCGAGGGATGTCGCATCTTTTGCATTGAATGGAAGTAAATTATTCGCGGCAATTGATTTTGGAAATGAACACTGGATTTTCGAAAGCAGTAACTTCGGAGATACTTGGGATTTTAAATGGCATGAGTTCAGCTGGCTGTATGATATGGTTGTGTACGATGAAAAACTTTGGGCTGCTAGGTTGGACGGACTTTGGTTTTATGATCTTTCGGGCTCAACAGATGTTGATGATCCTTTAGCTGATATTCCTACCAATTTTATGCTCAACCAAAACTATCCTAATCCTTTTAATCCGAGCACAATAATTAAATTTTCTGTACCAACCGTCAGTCCAAGCTTGTCAGCTGATACGGACAAAACAAAGCGATCCATTTATACGACACTAAAAGTTTATGATATTCTCGGACAAGAAATTGCTGTTCTCATGAACGAAGAAATTATGCCGGGCAAATATCAAGTCGAATTTGACGGCAGCAAACTGTCAAGTGGAGTTTATTTTTATAGAATTGATATCGGAAGCAATTTTTCTTCAACAAAAAAAATGATACTGATTAAATGATATTAAAAAATAGGACAGTTGGTTGAATGGACTATATAAAAATTAATAAAGATTCTTGGAACCGCAGAACAGAAATCCATTTTCAATCCGATTTTTATAACATCAAAAAGTTTATTGATGGTGAAAGTTCATTAAACGAGATTGAACTCAATTTGCTCGGAGATATTAAGGGCAAAAATCTTCTGCATCTTCAATGCCACTTTGGGCAGGATACAATTTCGCTTAATCGCATCGGCGCGGCAGCAACTGGGGTTGACTTTTCGGAAACTGCAATTGAAAAAGCAAAGCAGCTTGCTTCGGAAGTTAAATCAGATGCAAAATTTGTTTGTTGTGATGTTTATGATTTACAAAATCATTTGAATGAAAAATTTGATATTGTTTTCAGCAGCTATGGTGTAATCGGCTGGCTGCCCGATCTTGATAAATGGGCGGAAATAATTACGCATTTTCTCAAACCGGGAGGTGAGTTTATATTGGTTGAGTTTCACCCGGTAGTTTGGATGTTCGATGACAGTTTCGAATATATAAAGTACAACTATTTCAAAGATGAGCCGATAATTGAAACAGTCTCCGGAACTTATGCTGATAAATCTGCGAACATAGAATTTAAATCGGTGAACTGGAATCATAGTCTAAGTGAGGTTATAAATAGTTTACTCAATCATGGGATGGTTTTAAAATCTTTTGATGAATATGATTATTCACCTTATAATTGTTTTGAAAATACAGTCAAAATCGATGACCGAAAATACCGGATAAAAAATCTTGGTGAGAAAATACCGATGGTCTTTTCGCTAAGCGCACAAAAATAATGGAATAAATGTATCACGTAATCAGAATGATCACCAAAAATGATTAAAAAACTCAAGTCTAAAAGAGTGTTTCTTAGATCGATAAATGATTCAGATTCTGAAAAAATATTGGAATTACGTTCGGATATTTCTGTTAACAAGTTTATTGATAGAGCAGTAATGAAAAATATTGATGAATCGGTTGAGTTTATTCGAATGATAATGAAGGGCAATGAAAGCAGCGAATCATATTACTGGGTGATCTCAAAAAATGATGTTGATTCCGCAATCGGGACTATTTGTCTTTGGAATTTTAATGAGGATAGAACGACAGCAGAAATCGGTTTTGAGCTTCTTCCAGCATTCCAAGGATTTGGTTATGTTAGTGAAAGTATAGATTTGGTTCTCGACTTCGCTTTTAACGAATTAGACTTAAAACAAATTACAGCTTGGGCTAATCACGAAAATAGCAGCTCTATAAAAGTACTG
>JAGFIY010000087.1 GCA_024103215.1 Melioribacteraceae bacterium
ACTAAAAGCAGCACAAACAAAAAAACGGAAAGCTTTTTCATCATAACTTACTCCCTTTTTGTGAATGAATTTGTTGTTAGTTAAAAAAATAAACTTTTTGTTGAAATGAACTTTCGTCATTTGCAGAACGTCTTATTATCCAAAATTTTCAAATGTTTGCCCTTCAGCACAACAATTTAACAAAAAATTAATATTTGACAAAAAAAAAAGACCATCAATGTTGTCAAAGAACCCTTAATTTTCCCGATATTTCATCAAGGGGAAGTCAAAATAATATAATAAAACATATTAGTCAAGAACCGAAAAAATACCTTCAATCTAAATTTTGACCGGAAATTAGCTCAAAAAATTTGTTTCAAAATATTTATTTCGGATCGAATTGTCAATAAAATTGAATTCAATATAAAGTCCGAAATTTAGAGATTGATTTTCCACAAGTTCATTATTCCATCAACGTCAAAAATTTTATTCATTAAGCTTATAAGCAGATCTTCATCAATTTTAATAATAGTTCTTGCTTGGCTTTCCTTCGAATTTCTTCCCAAAGAAACACCGGCAATATTTATATTGCTTTCAGATAAAATGTTTGAAACCTTTGCTAATATCCCCGGTTCATCGATATTGTGATATATAATCATTTTCCCGTTTAGTTCGAATTCGACTGGATAATCGTCATAACCCACTATTCTTGGGCTTGAAGCACCTATTATTGTACTACCCAGTTTAATTCCGGCATTGCTTGTAATTATTTCCGTCTCGATAAAGAAAGAAAAATTTGGGTGTGCTTTTAATTTTGCCGCAGAAATTTTGATTCCTTTCTGTTCCGCAAAATGAATGGAGTTAATAAGGTTTAAGTTTTCAGCAGAATATTTTTGCATAAGCGTCTTTAGAAAAGCAGATTTGATTAAGTCAAAATATTCAACTGCTTTTGTTCCATAAGCCTTAATTGTAATAGAACGAATACCTTCGGTAAGGAGTTGTGAGAGAAATTTTCCCAATTTTTCCGCAAGCTCCATAATGGGTTTTGCTTCGGGAATATTAATAAATTTTATAGCAGCTGAGTTTACGCTTCCGATAAAATCATTGCCTTTGCAGAATTTTACAAATTCTTCGGCTAGCTGAAATGCGACTTTTTCCTGTGCTTCTTTTGTTGAAGCACCGAGGTGAGGAGTTGTTATTACGTTCGGATGATCTATCAATTCAAAATTCTGTGTGGGTTCATTTTCAAAAACATCAATTGCTGCCCCGCCAACTTTTCCGGATTTAAGTGCAGAAATCAGATCTGCTTCATTTATTATTCCTCCTCTTGCACAGTTGATAATTTTTACACCGTGCTTGCATTTATCGAATACATCGGAAGAAATTAAATTTTTCGTCTGGTCGTTTAACGGGATATGTAGTGAAATAATTTCAGCTAGTTCAAAAAGTTTATCCATAGAGACAAGAGAAACGTTAAGAATCTCGGCACTCTCCTTTGTCAGGAATGGATCATAAGCTATAACCTTCATTCCTAATCCATCCGCCATTTCCGCCACTTCTTGACCAATTTTCCCCAAACCAACAATTCCCAAAATCTTATTTTTAAATTCCTCGCCGGCAAAAGATTTTCTATCCCATTTTTTCATTTTCATCGAAAAGTTTGCCTGCGGGATATGCCTGAAAAGCGAAAGCATCATTGCAATCGTGTGTTCAGCAGCCGAGCGTGTGTTTCCGCCGGGAGTGTTCAATACAAGAATTCCCTTCAGAGTTGCTTCGGCAAGATCGATGTTATCCACACCCGTTCCCGCCCGTCCGATTACTTTTAATTTTACACCCGCATTTATGACATCAGAAGTAACTTTAGTTGCGCTTCTTACAAAGAGGCAATCATATTCGGGGATTACTTTAATTAATTGTTTTTCACTCAATGAAGTATTGAAGTCCACCTCGTGTCCGTTATCTTTTAGGAACGGTATTATTTCGGAATTAAGTTTATCGCTAATTAAGATTTTCATAATAGTTTTGGGTTTTAAAATAAAAAAGCCGACAAATTGCCGGCTGAAGATAATAAATCCATTTGATAATTAAATTATAAGACTGAATTTATTTTTTCAGTAAAGATCGATTTAGGCACTGCTCCTATAATAGTATCTTTAACCTCGCCATCTTTTAACAAAAGTACGGTTGGAATACTTCTTACACCATACTTGATTGCTGTCTGCTGATTTTGGTCAACATCTAGTTTACCAACTTTCAATTTTCCATCATACTCATTTGAAAGCTCTTCAACTATTGGTGCAATCATTCTGCATGGTCCACACCATTCCGCCCAAAAATCTATTAAAACAGGCTTATCGGACTGAAGTACTTCATCGTTAAAATTATTGTCTGTTATTTGAACTATAGCCATCTTATACTCCTAATAAATTAAATTTAAATTTACATTTTTCCTTTTTTCTTAATCACTTCTCTGGCAATAATACCTTTTTGAATCTCATTAGTTCCTTCAAAAATTCTGTTGATTCTCGAATCTCGATAAAATCGTTCGACAGGCAGTTCTTTAGAATAACCCATTCCGCCGTGAATTTGAACTGCATAATCCGCAATTTTATCCAAACTTTCCGAACAATATAGTTTTACCATCGCCGATTGTTTGGAAATACTTTTCCCTTGATCATAATCGTAAGCCGTTCTGTAAACAATGGATTCCATAGTAAAAATCATCGTAGCCATTTCTGCAAGCATAAACTGAATTGCTTGGAAATTGCTTATTGTTTGATCGAATTGTTTTCTCTCTTTCGAATAGATTGCCGACATTTCGAGAAGTTCTTTTGCTGCACCGAGACATGCTGCACCTAAACCCAACCTCCCGGCATCCAATGTTTTCATCGCGATCATGAACCCTCTTCCGTCAACCCCAACTAAATTTTCCTCGGGAATTCTAACATTGTTGAATGTTATGGGATTTGTTGTGCTTCCTTTAATTCCCATTTTCTTTTCGGGCGGACCCGCTTGAAATCCCTCTGTGTCTGTTTCAACAATAAATGTAGAAATGCCTTTTTCCGTCCTAGCAAAGACAGAAACTATATCAGCGATGCTGCCGTTTGTTATCCATAGCTTTTCACCGTTAAGAACCCAATAATTTCCATCCTTTTGTGCTGTAGTTTTAAGATGAAAAGAATCTGATCCGGCTTGAGCTTCGGTTAGGCAGAACGCTCCAATTTTCTTTCCTTCGGCGAGCGGGGTTAGAAATTTCTTTTTCTGCTCTTCGTTTCCGCCCAAATAAATCGTGTTTGCCCCAATCGACTGGTGAGCACCAATAAATGTTGCCGTCGACATGCATCCACGCGCAACTTCTTCCTGTGCCAGGCAATAACCAACCTCACCGAAACCTCCTCCACCATATTCTTCGGGGAAGGATGTCCCGAGCAAACCAAGTTCGCCTATTTTGTTTATTAAATCTCTGGGTATTTCCTCGTCGTCATCAATTTTTGCGGCAATAGGCTTAATTTCACTTTCCGTGAATTCCCTTACCATATCGCGAAGCATAATTTGCTCATCGGTGAATTTAAATTCCATGATTTTCCTTATCTATTTTATTTGTTTTGAAACTTTTTCACCGATGTAGTTAACGATATATTCGCCGCCGTCAACGCCGATAACATTGCCCGAGATCCATCCGGCTTCCTCTTTGCAAAGCAGGGATATTGCTTTTGCTACATCTTCAGCCAGCGTCAATCTTCCGTGGGGGTTTTTGGCTTCCGCTGATTTCAGCATTAGTTCGTTCCCGGGAATTTTTCTGATAGCCGGAGTATCTGTTACGCCCGCCATAATTGCGTTAGCCGTAACACCCGTTCCCCCTAACTCTACTGCCAATTGACGAATATGGGCTTCGAGTGCAGCTTTTGCGGCAGATACCGCGCCATAATTTGGGATAACCGTTTGAGATCCTGCGCTCGTAAGAGCAAAAATTCTCCCGTTTTTTGCTAGTAGTTCCCTCTGAACCAAACCTTGAGTCCAATAAACCAGCGAATGTGCCATAACGTCAAGTGTCATGCTCATTTGAGAAGAAGTAATACAGTCGTTCGGATTTTTTGTTATGTATGGTTTTAGAGTACCAAAAGCCAATGAATGAACGAGAACATGAATTTGCGGATGCTCATTGGTTGCAAAACGTTCTTTGATTTCATCTAGAATGTCGTTTCGCTTTATTGCGTCAGCGGCATTCACATTAAAGAAAACGGCTTTTCGACCGGCTTTTTCTATTTTTTTTATAATTTGGTTAACCTTAGGCATAGTTATTTGCCTATCAAGATGGACACCAAGGATTTCGTAACCTTCATGCGCAAGCGCTACTGCAGTAGCACCGCCGAAACCGCTGGATGCGCCTAAGATTAAAGCCCACTTTTTTTCCATTTCATTCCTTTTGGAGTTTTAAAAATAACTGTCAAAACTAAGAAATATGAGTTGGTAAATCAACCAAGTGATTCTGCATTTAGAAACGAATGATTGCTTGCTTATATGGTAGAAAATTTATACGCTTCTTCGCCCACAATTTTTGTTACGTTCTTAAGAAATTCATCAGAAATTTTAACTTTGTCCGGAATATGGAAATCGCGTTTAAGTCCGTTGTCAACCACTCGAATAAAAACAGGAGTTTCGCCCTCGTGTTTTTCGAAAAGTTCTTTAAGAGTTATTACCGTACTTTCATTGTGAGAATCGCTATGAAGATAAATTCCGATTCGTTTGGTCAATTTATCCCTAGCTTCTTCAAGGGGAATAATTTCTTCTGTATGAATTTTTATCTCGTCACCGCTGCTCTCTAGTTTTCCTTTTACTACAACTGTGGATTCCGGTTGGATAAAATCACCGTATTCCTTATATCCCTTAGAAAAAATAAGACACTCACAAGAGCCTGAAAAATCATCTATTTTGAAGAAAGCCATTTGTCTGCCCTGCTTATCGGTCTTTGTTCTAACTGAGGTTATAACGCCGCAGCACCTTACATATTCGTTTGCTTTGAAGGTCTCCGGTTCACCGAGGTGAACATTTGCAAAAGATTTATACTCAACCAGATAATTTTTAAGCGGGTGGTCAGAAAGATAAAATCCTAAAACTTCCCTCTCTTTTGTCAATCTGTGTTTTGTATTCCATTTCTCCACTTTTGGAAGTTCAGGTTCGACTATTTCGACCACTTCATCAATGTTTCCGAACAATCCTTGGGACTGCGTTTTAATTGTTTCTCTCACCTTCGATCCGAATGAAAGAGCCGATTCTATTGCTTCAAAATTTTGTGCCCGCGTACCTTTAAGTTTGTCAAAAGCTCCGGCAAGAACCAATCCTTCGAGCGCACGTTTATTAACAATTCTTGTATCGACATTTGAACAAAAATCATAAATTGAGAGAAAATCTCGTCCAAGTTCCTTTCTTACTCTTGTAATTTCCTCAACAGCAGAAACCCCGACATTTTTTATTGCCGACATTCCGAAGATTATTCTTCCCTTTTCAACATTGAAGAACACGGAGGGTTTATTGACATCCGGCGGAAGAACTTTCACGTGAAGTTTTCTACAGTCGTCCAAAAGTATTGTTACTTTATCGGTGTTGCCGAATTCGTTTGTAAGGTTAGCCGCAAGGAATTCCGGAAGAAAATGTGCTTTTAAATAGGCGGTTTGATAGGCAACAATTCCATATGCAACAGCGTGACTTTTATTAAAACCATAGTTTGCGAATTTATCTATAGCCACAAAAATATCTTTGGCAATTTTTTTATCAATATTATTTTTGACAGCACCGTTCACAAATTTTTCATGCTGTTCTTGCATCGCTTTCAGATCTTTCTTTCCCATCGCGCGACGGAGCAAATCCGCTTCTGCAAGACTCATGCCACCAATCTTGTTTGCAATTTGAATCACTTGTTCCTGATAAACAATTATGCCGTAAGTTTCTTTTAAAATTTCTTCCAGATATGGATGAAGATATTCAATCTTTTTCTTGCCGTGTTTCCGTGCAATAAAATCATCAATAAATTCCATTGGACCCGGACGGTAAAGTGCGTTCATTGCGGCAAGATCATTTATACTTGAAGGTCTTAGTTTTTTAAGATACTCGCGCATTGGGGCAGATTCAAACTGAAACACTCCAGTTGTTCTTCCCCGCGAAAATATTTTGTAAGTCTCTTCATCATCGAACGGAATTTCATCTATGTCCACATTAATATTTCTAGTCTTCTTAACAAGATCTATCGTATCGCGAATTATTGTTAACGTTCGTAATCCTAGAAAATCCATTTTGAGAAGCCCGGCGTCATCAAGTTCTTTCATGTTGAATTGAGTAACTATATCACCTTCCGCACCGGCTTTTGAAAGGGGAACAAAATCACTTACCTGACCAGGTGTTATAACAATTCCGGCAGCATGCTTTGACACGTTCCTGTTCATTCCTTCCAAAATTCTCGAATATTTTATGAGTTCTTGTATCTTTGGGTCATCGGAAGTTTTAACCCATTTTAATTCGGGAACTTCCTGAAGTGCTTGTTCAATTGTATAGACCCTTCCGAATTTTGAAGGTATCCATTTTGTAATTTCGTTTACCTGCGGAATAGGTATTTTTAAAACGCGTGCAACATCACGAATTACTGCCTTCGAAGAGAGTCTGTTAAAGGTAACGATTTGGCATACAGATTCCTCACCGTATTTGTTTTTTGTGTACTCGATAACATCGCCGCGTTTATCGTCAGCAAAATCAACATCAATATCGGGCATTGATTTTCTTGCAGGATTTAAGAATCGTTCGAATAAGAGATTGTACTTTAAAGGATCAACATTTGTAATCCCGAGTGCAAACGCAACTAGACTTCCAGCAGCACTTCCCCTTCCGGGTCCTACGGGTATTCCTTTTTTCTTCGCGGCGTTGATAAAGTCCTGAACAATCAAAAAATATCCCGAATAACCCATCGACTTAATCACCTCAAGTTCGTAATTAAATCGGTCTTCAATGGATGGTGTGATTGTTTTAAACCTTTTCTGAAGTCCCTCTCTCGCCAATAGATCAAGATAATCATCTAGATTATTGACTCCCGAATTTTCCGGTATAGGGAACAAGGGGTAATGAAATCCGGAGAAGTCCAACGAGAGATTTATTTTTTCATCTATCGCAACGGTGTTTTCTATTGCCCCTTTATAATTTTTGAAAAGATCCTTCATTTCTCCGGGAGATTTGAAATAAATTTCATCTGTGCCGTAGCGAAGCTCTTTGTAATCACCGTTTCCGGTTTTATCTCCGAGAAGAAGCAAAATGTTATGAGCAATCGAATGTTCTCTTTCGATATAGTGAATATCATTTGTAGCTATCATTTCTATGTTCAATTCCTTTGAGAGTTTAGGAATCGCTTCGAGAATTATTTTATCCTCTTCCAATCCGTGATCTTGAAGCTCCAGGTAAAAATCGTCACCGAACATTTCCTTAAAAAGAATCGCATGTGATCTTGCTTTTTCGTAATCGCCATTCAGTAGTGGTGCACAAATCGGTCCGGCTAAACAAGCCGAAGTACAAATTAAACCTTCTTTATATTGATTCAGAAGTTCTAAATCTATTCTCGGTCTGTAATAAAATCCTTCAAGGTGACCGAGAGTGCTGAGCTTCATTAAGTTCTCGTAACCTTTTCTATTTTTTGCCAGGAGCACAAGATGATTATATGGCTTTGTCTTTCTTGATTTCAACCTGGGGTCATTTTCACCGCGGTCGAACCTGCTGCCGTCCATATAAATATAAGCTTCGACGCCGATGATTGGTTTTATCTTAGCTTTCGTGGCTTTTTTATAAAACTCGCTTATACCGTACATAACACCGTGATCGGTAAGCGCTAAAGATTTCATATTAAATTCAACTGCTTTGTTTACAAGACCATCAATTGTTGCAGCCGCATCTTGAAGACTATAATGTGAGTGGTTGTGAAGATGAACAAAATCGCACATAGTTTATTTCTATCCTTTTAACTTTTACCCGTGTGTCCGAAACCTCCATCGCCACGGGAACTAGTATTTAACTCGCCGGTAGCTTGAAATTTTATTTTGGCAACTTTAGAAAGCACAATTTGCGCAATTCGGTCGCCGCGTTTTATTACAAAATTTTCCTTGCCAAAATTGAAAAGAATAATTTTTATCTCGCCCCTGTAATCAGAATCTATAGTTCCGGGTGAATTCAAAATTCCGATTGAATGTTTTGCAGCAAGTCCGCTTCGTGGTCTCACTTGAATCTCATAACCTTCCGGAATTTCAACCTGAAGATTTGTCGGAACCAAAGCAACTTTGCCGCCTTCGATAATGATTTCATCATTTATAGCCGCCCTTATATCCATTCCTGCACTTCCAAAAGTTGCGTATTCAGGCAGCGGAATATCGTCAAACGCAGAGTTTATTCGTTTAAGTTTAACGTTAACAAAATCCATAATCACTTTCTCAATTTAAGCATTTTGAAAATAATCGCTAATTCATCCTTATTAATAATTTTCAGCGTGAAGATTAGTACAGAAAATCCCAAGAGAATCAATAATCTATAAATCAAATCAGCAGAATTATTATAAAACAACAAATAGAATCCGATTATGACCAAGGATGTCAGCATAAGTGTAAGTAGGATTTTTTTGTACTCATATTTGATATAATAAAATTTCTGAACAACATTAAACAACAGCAACGCCATCAAAAGATAACTTGCAAGTGTTGCAAGTGCAGCTCCCATTAATCCAAGGATTGGAATCAACCAGAGATTTACGAGAATATTCACCACAGCTCCGGCACCGGTAATTAACGGAAAATATTTAGTTTTCTCTTGGATATAAATTCCTGCTTGAAAGTTTATATACATCCCGTGCAGAAGATATGCAAACAGTATTACCGGAACAATTACGAGCCCATCCCAAAATTTTGCATCGATCAAAGTTCTACTTTCTGAAAGGGGTATCGCAACAATGTCATTTATAAATAATGTAAGAATCACAACAATTACCGATCCCACCAATACAAACGCAGTCAAAACTTTCGAAAAAATTTCCTTTGCATTTTTCTCTTTTGCATTGTTCAGGAAAAACGGCTGCCACGCATATTGAAACATCCCAACATAAAGCATCATTGAAATGCCTAATTTATAATTTGTTGTATAAACTCCTACTGTAGCATCATCGGTTAGATAAGTTAAGAGAGGTCTATCTATTACTTGTACAACAGTTGCCGAAAGAGCAGCAGGAAGATACGGCAGGCCGAAATAAAGCATCTTTTTTAGCAAAGCCTTATCAATTTTTGGCGATAGAAATTCATAAATATCCGGAATCAAAATAATAAAAGTAATGATCGAAGCGGCAGCATTGCTTATAAAAATTGCATCAATATCATAGTTGAAAAAACCGATAAGCACAATATTCATAGTAAGATTTATAGTGATGTTCACAATTTTTATTACTGCAAATTTTTTCGCTTTTCGTTGAAGCCGAAGATGTGCAAACGGTATTAATGCAAGTGTATCAAAGAACAAGATAACCCCGACATAATTAAGAAGAAAAGTATAATGCGGCGGAGTTTTTATCCATACACCGATTGAATCGACATTCAGTGTAAACAGAACCGAAAAGATTAGTGATGTAACAAAAACAAAAATAAATGGTGTAGAGAAGACAGCCTTTTTTTCTTTTTCTTCCGCAACCGAAGTATATTTCAAAAATGCGGCATCCATTCCGTAAATGTAGATGATATTCAAAAAAGCGATGTAAGAATATATGTTCCCGTAAACACCCATTTGAGACTTGCTTAAAAACTGAGACAGGAACGGAATAAGAATAAAGCCGAACAATCGACCCACAATGGTGCTGATACCGTAAATTGCAGTATCTTTAGTAAGTTCTTTTAGTTTATCTCTCATTCAAAAATTATTTAGGAACTTTAATGTAAGGTTTCAGTGTTTCGATGTAGAACTTTGGAGGTCGTACCGGTTTTTTTGATTCTTCTCTGATAAATATATGTTCGGTAAATCCTTCGGCTATTAAATCATTCGTCTCCTCTCGTTCAATCACATAATCGATCCGCAATCTTGCAGAAAAAATGTCTTTTACAATCGCTGTGACCTTCAATAAATCATCATAATGAGCCGGGTTTTTGTATCTAACTCCTGCTTCTATCAGCGGGAGTTGATAACCCATCTTTTCTACTTCCGAATAAGCTAAACCATAACCTCTTAAAAGTTCGGTTCTTCCGACTTCAAAATACTCAAGATATTTTCCGTTATACACGAACTGCATTTTATCTGTATCGGCATAACGAACCCTAATTTTTGTTTCGTGTTTTAACATTTTTCTACTCGTTATAAATTCCCATCTTCCCGAATTTTTCAAGTCTATGCTGCACAAGTTTTTCCGGTTTCATCTTTTTTAGGACTGCAATTTCGGCAAGTAGTTCTGTTTTCAATGCTGCTGCAATTTTTTTGTGATCGCGGTGAGCTCCGCCGATAGGTTCGGGGATTATCTTATCAATAATTCCCTGCTCCAATAAGTCGGGAGCCGTAAGTTTCAATGCTTCGGCAGCTTGTTCTTTGTAATCCCAACTTCTCCACAAAATGCTGGAACATGATTCCGGACTGATAACAGAATACCAAGTGTTCTGTAGCATCATAACAGTGTTTCCAACACCGATACCCAATGCCCCTCCGCTTGCGCCTTCGCCTATTACAACTACGATTATAGGAACTTGCAGTCTTGCCATTTCAAAAAGATTTCTTGCAATAGCTTCGGCTTGCCCGTTTTCCTCGGCTTCAAGACCGGGGAAAGCGCCTGGAGTGTCGAGCAATGTAATAACCGGCTTGTTGAACTTTTCGGCAAGTTTCATAAGACGAAGTGCTTTTCGATACCCTTCGGGATTTGGCATTCCGAAATTTCGATAAAGATTTGATTTAGTATCCCTCCCTTTTTGATGCCCGATAATCATCACTTTTTCGTCATCCATTTTTGTAAAGCCGCCTACTATTGCTTTGTCATCTTTGTAATATCTATCGCCATGAAGTTCAATGAACTCATCGGTCATCATATAAATGTAATCGAGAGTGTAAGGCCGTTCCGGATGTCTTGCGAGTTGGACTCTCTGCCATCTTGTTAAATTTTCGTAAACGCTGTTCTTAAGTTTGGTTACTTTTTCTTCGAGATTTTTTATCTCATCATTTATATCGAGATTGTCCTCATATTTACGCATCTCCTCAATTTTCTTTTCGAGTTCGATGATTGGTTTTTCAAAATCTAATATATTGTTAGCCATTTTTACTCCGATTTAAAAATCATTTTCGAAATTGTTTTACCAAATATTTCAATGTCGAGCCAGACGTTTTGGTTCTTTGCATAATAAAGATTTAGTTTTCTAATCTCGTCTTCATCCGAATGCTGAATATGCTCAATGTACCAAAGCCCGGTCAAACCGACTTTCCCCAAGTAAATTTTATTTTTTGAATCTTCTTTATTAATTCCAACAAAACTCTTTTTGCCGGAAAGAACAGATAAAACTCCCTTCAAAAAATTTCGTGCATCATTTTTTCTGCGAACAAAATTTGAAAGCAGATAAAGCAGCGGGTAAAACAATAATAAAACAAGCGATGCAAATTTATCAAAAATCCACTTAGTTGTTTTATGCAGAGGAGCTGAGATATTATACTCAATTTTCATCAGCGAAATATCGTCAAGAATAGAAAAAGTAGATTTTCCTACTACAAAATCCAGCTCGCTTCCCGCAACAAGAAATTGTGTAGTCCCTGATCCGCTCAATGCAATAGTTCTAAAAATTTCATTATAAGATAACGCTTTTGAGTTAAATATGACGGTATCAATTTTCATCTCGGTAATCGTCTTGTTAATCGTATCAATTGAACCGATTATCTCAATATTTTCAATTTTTTTACCCAAATCTTTTTTTGAAGAACTTACTAAACCCACTATCTCATTCAAATTCGACAAACTTTTTCGCAGTTTTCTTATTAGATCTTCCGAACCAGTTTCTCCTGTAACAATTAATGTTCTTTGTTTCCTTGAATCGGCTGCAATTCCGATTTTAAAAACCAATTTAAAAATTATTCGCCAAGAGCTGAGGAGAACGAACAGAATTGCGTAATTTATCAATAGAACTGCGCGGCTGAATGCAAACTGTTTGAAGAAAAACGTAAGAGCCGCGAGAAACAACATCCCGGTAAAAAGAGCAATAACAAGCTTTAAAATCGAGAGATTTCTTTTTTGGTAAACTCCGAAAAAAAGAGAAATAATTAATTGAATTACACCCGGAACAATGTAAACGTAGGGTATTACAAAAGCGGGAAAGCCAGGCCATCTTTCGTTTGCATAAATGGATTCCGCCTCCATAAGAGCAAAAATATAGATCAACAAATCGAAACAAATAGCGAAGAGCGGAAGTTTGTAAATGTTGAGAAGTGCAGCTGCTTTCCTCAGTGTAATTGCGAATCTTAAAATCCAGCTTACAAGAAACGATGCCGTAAAATGTTTGCTAACAAACAACTGCATGGCTTGATAGAAAATTTTTGTTTCATCAATACTGCTCCGCTTTGTGCTTTCACCTTTATAATGGATAATTTCAGTTTCGTGAAAATAAAATACTTTAAATCCTGCCCTTTGTATACGGTAACATAGATCCAAATCTTCTCCGTACATAAAAAACTGTTGATCGAAACCACCTATTTGATCATAAACGCTCTTCCTTATCATCATAAATGCACCCGATAACGCATCGACTTCGTAGGAGTTGTTCTCATCCAGGTAGGTTAGATTATACTTTGCAAAAATTTTTGAATTCGGAAAAAGTTTACTAAGTCCAACAACTTTTGTGAAAGATGTCCACGGTCCAGGAAAACTTCTTCTACAAGCAAGTTGAAGCGATCCATCCGGATTAAGCACTTTGCACCCTGCTGCACCTATTGTTGAATCAGCTTCCATCATCTCAATCATTTTTTCAAGTGTGTCTTCTTTTACAATTGTATCGGGATTTATTAGAAGAAAATATTTCCCTCGCGCGATTTTTAAAGCTTGATTATTTGCTGAACCGAAACCAACATTATTCTGGTTTTCAATTAATTTTATTTCGGGAAATTTTGATTTGATAAGTTCAGTACTTCCATCTTCGGATGCATTATCAACAACAATAATCTCGTGCGAAATATTTTTTGCCGCTGTACGAAGTGAGTGTAAAAGATTCGCTAAAAATTCTTTAACGTTGTAGTTAACAATGATGATTGAAAGATCAAGCATCTATATTTTCTTGTTTTTTGCAATTGCTTCAAATCTTAATTTCCAGACCATGAAAACAGCTTCGTAAACTATTTTGCGGGACATCTTTGATGAACCTTCAACCCGGTCCGTAAATATGATAGGAGTTTCTTTCAGTTTGAATCCGTTTTTCCATGATTTAAAATTCATCTCGATCTGGAACGAATAACCGTTAGAATTAATTTTATCAAGATCGATAGACTCAAGAACTTCTCTTCTAAAACACTTAAAGCCACCGGTTGAATCCTTTACCGGAAGTCCTGTAATAATTTTTGTGTATAGATTCGCGAAATAACTTAGCAAAAGCCGGCTTATCGGCCAATTGATAACATTAACTCCCTGCACATATCTGCTGCCGATAATCAAATCAAATTCTTCGGTAAGTTTTAAAAATTTCTTTATCTCTTTTGGGTCGTGAGAATAATCAGCATCCATCTGAACAGCCAGATCATAGCCGTGAGCGAGCATATATTTAAACCCCGCAACATATGCTGTTCCCAAACCCATTTTTTTTTCTCTTTGAATTACGTGAATACGATCGTCATTTTCTGAAAGAGATTTAACATAATCGCCTGTTCCGTCCGGTGAATTATCATCAACCACAAGCACGTGAATTTCGGGATAAAGCTTAATTAAATCGGAAATCAGAAGTTCAATATTTTTCCGTTCGTTATATGTCGGTATTATTACAATTGTTTTCTTCATATAATTTAATTTTAGTTTTCAAAATGACCCTTACCGAAAAGTACAACAAAAACTGTTCGGAAGATGATTTTTATATCCAATCTTAAAGACATATTCTCAATATAAAAAAGATCGTAGTTTAATTTCATTTTAACATCTTCGATAGATTCATCGTACTTATGCTTTACCTGAGCCCAGCCTGTGACTCCGGGACGAACTTTTAACCTTCTTTTATAATAAGGAATTTCTTTTGAAAGCATATCGACAAAATATGGTCTTTCCGGACGGGGTCCAACCAAACTCATTTCTCCTTTAAGTACATTTATCATTTGAGGAAGTTCGTCAATTCTAACCTTTCTGATAAGTTTGCCCACTCTTGTAATTCGGGGATCATCTTTTGTCGACCAGACTGGTCCTGTCTTTGCTTCGGCATCAGACACCATAGATCTAAATTTATAGACTAAAAATTCCTTTCCGTTAAGTCCGCTTCTTTCCTGTTTGAAAAACACCGGACCTTTTGAATCTAATTTGATAGCAATAGCCGTTAGGATCATAATGGGAGAAGTAATGATTAAAATCGAAAACGAAGCAACAATATCAAGAAGACGTTTTGCTTTCTTTTCCCATTCTGGCATAAGCTGCGGCATAACATCAATAAGCGGGAAGCCGTAAATTTGAGTTACACGCACCTGCCCGTAAATTATGTTGTACAAATCGGGGACGATTTTTATTGATACATTTTTATTCTCACATTTGGTTATTACGTTCATCATTACATCATCCTCGTGTTTCTCAAGAGCAATGATGATATTTCTAACTTTGTAATCGTCTATCCACTTCTCGATATTTTTAACATTGTCCAGTACTTTTGCCCCTTTATATTCCTTGCCTACATTTTCATCCTTAACCGCAAGATAACCTTGAACATCCAACCCGAGCGATCTGAATTTGACTATCGAATCGTGAATTTTGTGAGCAGTCGGATTAAAACCGATAATAAGAGCATTCCTTCTCCCAATTCCTTTGATGAGCAGGTTTCTTTGAAAACTTCTTACAAATAAGCGTCCTGACCCGACAAGTAACAGCAAAATTCCCCAATAAAGAAAAATTAAAAGCCTGTTAGAATCGGAAGTACTATGAACAGAATCATCGTAAAGAATTACTACAAAAAGAATAAAAATCCCCACAAACGTCGACTTAAAAAGAGTTGAAAGCTCATCGAAACGGGATAATGCAAACCAAGTTCGATACATTCCAACGAAAATAAAAAGCAGCAGCCAGTAAATATATAATCCGACGGAAGCGAGCCAATAGCTTGGTTCAGAGAACATCTCGAACCAGCCTGTTTCAACCCTAATATAGAAGAATACAGCTAATGAGAGATTGATCGTTATAAAATCAACGAACAGAATAAATATTTTCTCTAAACGTTTATCCAAATTTTCAATAATAATTATGATGAAGTTATGCTATATACTAAATCCTTTCAAAAATTACACCGTAAACAAATCGGGTTAAGTGTTTCTTAAATTTAATTTTGAGGCAATTGATTCTCCGATAGAAAATGCCGAAGTAGCTGCGGGCGAAGGAGCGTTGCACACGTGTAGAACTCGAGAATTCTCCACAAAATAAAAATCATCCAAAAGTTTTCCATCACTTGAACAAGCCTGGGCTCTTATTCCCGAGTTACCCGGAACTAAATCATCTTCAGCAATCTCCGGTATCAGTTTCCTAAGTGCTTTTACAAAAGCTTTTTTAGAGAAGGATCTGTAAAATTCCCCTGCTCCTGTTTTCCAATACTGTTTTGCAATTTTTAAAAAACCTTTGAATGCAACTGAGTCAAGAGTATCCTTCAAATTAAACGAAAGTTTTTTGTATCCCTCTCTGTCAAACGAGAAGACCGCATTTGGTCCGGCTTCAACCTTTCCGTCGATCATTCTTGTAAAGTGAACGCCCAAAAATGGGAATTCCGGATCGGGTACCGGATAGATTAAATTTTTAACGAGATGTTTAGCCGAATCTTTAAGTTCGTAATATTCGCCCCGGAATGGAATGATTTTTAACTCAAGATTTTTTTCGGTCAGTTTTGCAATCCTATCGGATTGTAGTCCGGCACAACTAATGACTTTTTCGGCTGAGAATGTGCCGGAGTTAGTAATTACATTTACTCTTGAGGAGGTATGTACTATGTTTAGGACTTTTTCCTCGAATTTAAACTCGACTCCGTTTTCGATTAGAACTTCTTTTAACTTAAGTGATACATCAGTGAAATCAATTATTCCCGTCTGCGGAACATGTATTGCTTTAATTCCAGCTGCGTACGGTTCAATTTCAGCAAGTTCAGATTTATTAATAATCCTTAAGTTTTCTAATCCGTTTTCAATTCCTCTTTTGTAAATGCCATCAAGCATAGGAATTTCATTCTCATCAACTGCAACAATCACTTTACCGCATATCTCGTATTTAACATTATATTGATCACAAAATTCAATCAAGCGAGCATATCCTGTTGTGCAGTTCTGTGCTTTTAAGCTCCCGGGTTTATAGTATATACCAGAATGAATAACACCGCTGTTATGCCCTGTCTGATGCATAGCGACATCAGGCTCTTTTTCAATTATTAGAACAGATAGATTCGGATAGACTCGAACAATATTGTAAGCCGTTGCTAAACCTACAATACCCGCACCGATGATTATGATGTTTTGCTTCATTTTCTTTTTGATATTTCCTCTGAATAAATATTTTCAAATCGCTTTGCGATAACTTTCCAACTATAATTATCTCTAACAACAGCTTTTCCTTCGCATATCATTTGATCATTATTATATTCTTCCCTAAAAAACCTTCTTATTTTTTCATAAAAACCTTTTGCATCATCGGCGATAAGAATATGTTTTTCATCAAAGACAGGAATACCTTCTCTACCGATACTCGTAGTCAATACGTTAATACCGAGTGCTAATAGTTCAACTATTTTTAGTCTCATGCCGCTTCCGATTCTAAGCGGCACAATAGCTAGGTGAATTTTGCTTAATTCGCCCCACAAGTCATCCACATATCCGATCCACTCTAAATTGTTTTTAACATTGGATGGAACCGCTATTTTTTTCTGACTTCCACCGGCAAAAATCCGTAATCTGCATTCCGGGAATTCAGAAACCACAGATGGAAATACTTTATTGACGAACCATCGCAAGCCATTAATATTGGGTCTCCAATTCAAAGAACCGATATGAGCAATAGAAAGTTTATCAATTTCTTTTCGATCATAGCTTAGTAGATCTTCCTCAACACCCAGCGGGATTATGTCGGGCTCTGCCAAAGGATCATACTTAAGTAATTCTTTTTTATCCTCTCCGCTGATCATGATACATCGTTCAAACCTTTGACATGTTTTGGGCTCAAACTTGGTAAATCTTTTGTACTGGAGGTAAGCATAGATTTTTAGAAACGGATTCTTTGTTTCCTGGTAAAACCTCTCCATAATTTTTAATTCAAAGTTATCTTCTCTTAATATTATCGGGCAATCATAATGCTTTCTGATTATTCTCTCTGTCCATGCCATATGCAGAATATGAATATGAACAACGTCAAATTTTTCGCGGGAGATTAAATTAAGAAGTGCTTTTTCAAATTCAATTGTTTCGTATTTCCAAATGTTGTACGGAACTTTTGAAAAAAAATTTTTGAGCATTCCCCACAATGTATAAGGTGTGCTTTTTTTTAGAATGATCGGTTCACAATATTTTGAAAGTTCATTTACCGATTCATCATAATCAGCAGTTTGTAGATATGTTAAATAAGTTATTTGATGTCCTAATTTCGATAAATATTTAATTGTACCAAAAACAGAAATTTTCCCGCCATCATTTGCCGGTATTGGGGACTTGGGTGATATGAACAATATTTTCATATTTATTCACAAAATTGATTTTGAGGATAGACAATGAGTAATCTCAAGTAAATCATCGATTTCTTAATCCAATCACTTCTCATCTTAATAAGACCGACTAATAAATAAATCGGAATACGTAAAAGAATTCCAGAATGTATGAGGATGAGTACTAAAAATATTCCTGATTTATATTGTTTTTGATAGTATTGATTTTTTCCCATTGATAAATTTTTGAAGTAAAACCAAAAATCCTTTTTTACATTTGCGGTTTCATAATGAATTACCGAAGTGCTAGGGAAAAAATAAACCTTTCCGCCTTTCTCGGAAAATCTTTTACAAAGATCAATATCCTCAGAATAGAAAAAGAATCTCTCGTCAAACCCACCAATCCTTTTGAGCAAATGAGTCGAACATAACATAAAGGCACCTTTTACAGAATCTGTACTTTGAATAAGAGTGGTCTCAGAGAAACTCAAATATGATTTAGAAAACACTTTATTCTTCCTAAACTTATATGAAAGGAAAAAACTTTCTGTAAATGTGTTCCAAAGACTTGGAAATTGATAAGCAGATTCTTGAATAGAACCATCCGGATTCAACAGTCTAACTCCAACTATCACTTCCTCTTCTTTTTTATCAACTATCTCAATAATCTTTTTCAATGAATTTTCAGTAAAAAAAATGTCATTGTTAATAAGCAGTGTGTATTTTGTATCAACTAACTCTATTGCTCTGTTATTTGCAGCAGCAAAGCCTATGTTTTTATTGTTCTTGATTAACTGTATATTTTCATATTTGCCGGTAATCTGACTTATATCACCCTCCGAATTATTATCCACTAGGATTACTTCATATTGATTCGCATCTAAGTGAGTATTAATTGAATTCAAACACGTATCAAGCAAGTCAAATGAGTTATAATTTACAATAATTATTGAAACCAATTTCTTCACGAATTTTTCCTCAACACAACTCCGAGCGTTATGTCACGTTCAATGAAAATATTATATAGAAAATTTGAAAGGTCTCTAACTGGTTTAACTCTGGCATAAAAACTCTAAAAAGATTTTTTGCCGACGAATCAAATTTATTCCACTTCGGGGTGTAATTTATTCTTTCCCAATACTCATTTAACGAACCATCCTTTTTAATCAAAGAAGGTTCAATCAATTCTCTTCCTTGTCTTATATACTTGATAAATCTGTTCTCATGGTTCGGATAATATTTAGCGTAACTAATTTTGCTGCAGGATAAATTCAATAACTTTGAAATTTCTTCAAAGCTCTTATAACTAAGCCAGCTTATATGCACCGGAGGATGAGCCGTTCTCCAAATTTTAGCTCGTTTGCTGAAATCTTTATTTGGGGTCGTTAATAGTAAAGAACCATTGTTGCTTAACAATTCTGCTAAATTTTTTACAAACTCAATTGGGGATTTTACGTGTTCGATCACTTCTGAGGCAATTATCAAATCATACTTCTCTTTAAGTAAATTTTTTAATTCATCAGCCGCTGATGCAATAAATTTACCTCCGAATAATTGTTGGGCAGTTTCCACGGCATTGCGGGAAATATCAGTACCTAAGACTTCATAACCTCTTTTTCTTAAAGCGTACGTCAAATAACCGTATCCACTTCCGATCTCTAATATTTTTTTTACATCGTTTTCCTTTAAATACTGCTCTACTGTATAATAAACAGAATCAATTTTTGCAAATATCAAAAGCGGATCATCTTCTTTTTTGGCAATTGAAACATATTTTTTATAACGATGATAACCAAAGTGCTCGTTCCCCGAATAAATTCCATCATAAATTTTTGTATCGATTAAGTTCGGATCAATAAAATTAATATTACATTTACTGCAATGATAAATATCGTAAAAGGATCCCTCAACATAACCAGGATAATTTTTATAGATAACATCGGTACTTTCATTCGAGCAGATAATACAATTCAATGGGGATCCTCAATTATTGATTTTTAACAATCTTCTTCCCAACTCTTCTTTATGAAGAAGTTTAAAAAACAAAAACAATTCTTCATTCAAGAAAAATTTAACAGCAAATGTGATTATTATTATCACAATTATTGCAAATGATAAATAATATACCAATGAGAACATTTGAGCTAATAAGTACAATGCTACTGAGACAAGAATTATCCAAGCAGCGAACATACCAGGTCTGAATGTAAGTGGAATATGAAGTTTAGACATAGATAAAATTATGAAACTAAATGCGATTACACTTGCAGTAAGTTTTGCTATCGCAGCACCGTTCACTCCGTAATCGGGAATCAGCATGAATGCAAACAACAAATTGCTGCCCATTAATAAGAGTGAATAAACGAAATTATAAAATTGCCGATTATGAACTATGAGCACAGCTATTGCAAAGAAGTTAAAAAACAAAAAAACCTGCACCCAGTAAAGAATAGACGATGCATAAGCCGCCTGAGAATATTGCGTTCCCCAAATTAATGTTACAAGCTGTTCTGCCTTAAATGTAAAAACAATCGCAAGCACAAAGGAAATAAAAAATAGAATCTTAAAAACGAAATTGGAAATAAAATTACTTCTTTCCTTTTGCTCAAGCTGCTGAACCAGTGTAGGAAAAACAGTTGTAACAATTGCCGATGGAATAATATAAAGCGGCATTGTTAATCTTAATCCAACAGAGTAAACCCCTGCATCTTCTCTTCCGCTGAGAAAATTTAGTATGACAACATCAGCTTGTTGAAAAATTGTAATAAGAATAACATAACCGAACATCGGCAGTGATTCAATAATAAGCCATTTGGCATTTTCCAACCTGAAGTCAATTTTATAGCTGAATTTTCGCTTAAGAAAAATGAACATTAAAAGAAATCCGGGAAAGTTAGCAAGCGTATAAACGGTTCCGAAGTAAATCAATCCCAGGTCAAAGTACAACATAGGAATAACAAAAAACAACAAAATTAAATTATCCAAAACATTCACAGTCATCGGATAATGCATTTTCAAAACAGCTTTAAATGGAGTCGAGAGAAGTTCGCGGAAGACAACAGTTTTTGCGGAAAAAATTATTGTCAGAAAAAGAATATTAATCAGGATTACTTCGGTCGCTGTAAA
>JAGFIY010000079.1 GCA_024103215.1 Melioribacteraceae bacterium
CTCCTCCATGTATCCCCGGAATAAGGTCCGAAAGCATAATTATTAATCGAAATCCAGGTACTTCCACCGTTCGTAGTTTTTAAAAATACTGCGGGATCGGCCGTTGTCATTCCATCTCCCATAGTAATACCATTTTGTGAATCGAACATTTCGATATAATTCATAAAAACCGTCAAGGAAGGATCTTCAAACTGAACCTCCCAATTTTCTCCCCCGTCGGAAGTATGAACAATAGTTCCGTTATCAACCGCCAGCCAAATATTATTTTTATCAACAGCGCTGATATCAATAGCTGTTTTAAAGGTTCCGACTGTTTGAGGCCAACCGAGCGATCTCCAGTTTTGACCGGCGTTCTCCGTAAGAAATATCGATTCATCGATGCCCGATGCATTAATTGATATTATTGCGGAATTGTAATCGACCGCCTCGATCGACCAGGCTATACTCCACTCCGGAAGATTCCCACTAGCGTCGTGCCATTGAGCTTGATAAATGACGGTAAAAACAAATAAAAACGAAGTGATAAATATTATTTTCATTTCCACGTTCCCTCTTGGTTATACAAGACAAGAATGCAGAACCAGCACACATTTGATCCTGCATTCTTTTCGGGAGGCCTTGTTATTTTATTATAAGATTATAGGAAACAAAGAGAATGCCAGAGGATAAACTTTGAATTTATTCTGCAAATAGATTATTAGAAATGCGTGGCGCGAACATTTTTCGTGCTCAACGAAAATTATTCGTCTTTGCTTTAAAATTTGGAAAAACGTTACTTAAAGGCAAAACAAAAACCATATATTCTGTTTTTACCGCAGCAGTATCATTTTTTTAGTAATCGAATTCGAACCAAATGTAAGCCTATATAAATACACTCCGCTCGACAGTCCCTCGGCATTGAAAGAAATTTTATAATTTCCCGGTGATTGGATTTCGTCGACCAATACCGCGGTTTCTCTGCCGATAATGTCATAAACTTTTAGTGTTACATTCATTTGCTGCGATTGCTTCGCTCCACCCGCAATGACGTTTGGGATTGTATATTCAATTGTGGTGGTCGGATTAAACGGATTCGGATAGTTTTGTGTAAGACTTAATTCTTCTGGAAGAATTTCTTCTTCAATACCTACGACTGTAGTATCGCCGAACACTTCTCCGTCAATAACGCATCCAAGCAAATCGTTAACTGCATAGCCAAAATCAAATTCTTCGAGCTGCCAGACTAATCCAATATCCTGAGCAAAAGATTGTTCCATAATGAACAGTGATGAATAGAAATACTTTTTCACTTCTCTTTTCTTATCCCAAAGCAGAGTATCGCTGATCGAAACACCATTTAGGATTCCGAAAAAAACTTCATATCTATCTTCTTCAACTGCCAGAAGATCAAACAAAAACCTTTCTCCGCTTTTCGGATCATCTTTACCATAAACTTTACCTGAGGAAGAATCGACTCGCTGTAAATTAGTGTAAAGGGGAGAGCCTTCAACCTTATAATAAGTTGTATCATTAATTAAAGTATCACCGACAACTTCTTGATACCAATCGTATTCAAATGGATTTGGATAAGGATCATACGAGATTCCGTCTTTATGAAATTTCCAAAAGTTTCCGACTTGCAAAGGATAAAGTCTAAGTGCATTCTTTATCGATTTTCGCAAAATTGTTTGTGATTCTTTCATAACAAACTTTTCGATGCGGTTAGTGAACGAAAGATAAAGTGTGTCTGTACCGGTTTTTTTATAAATACCTGTTGCTGCATTTTCAAGGTCGGCAATCTTTTCAAAGCTATCACCATAGTCTGTGCTTTTAAAAAGTTCAAGTCCTTTTGTTAGATAAATCTCCCCGGCAATATTTTTGTCGATTTCAAAATGTACCGGATCTTCTACATAATCAATAAATTTCCAAGAATATGGGTTTCCGTTATCGTCCGAACGCATAAATGAAAATTCATTAATTGCATAAATATGTGTTCCGTCTGCATCAAAATAAAGCTTGGTTTTGTCGTTCCAGTCGGAAATATCACTGACAGTCACAAAAGTTTTTCCGTAATCAAACGATTTAACGAGATGATGATTATTATTAAAGCCATAAACAACATTTTCCTCAAATGGAGAGAATGCCAGAAAGTTAAACTCAAGTTGAACAGTTTGTGTATCATCCGGAGCCGACCAAGTTAATCCGCCATCGTTGCTCAGGATAATTGATCCGCCGTAAACCGCTGATATGTTTTGGTCGTTTTCACTTGAAATCTTTATTGCAAAAATTTCCTCTGTTCCGGAGAAAGTTTGTTCGCTGTCATATCTTGAAATATACGAATACGCATCTCCCATCACTCCGCTTGCAGCGTAAATAAATTTATTCGGATCATTATCAAAGAATCCGAACGAAGTTATGTGCTCGGATTTAATATCCAGAGGCGGCGGTGATATAGATGATGTAATTGTATAATCGTTGAATAGCAGCTCATTGGATAATGTGTTTGTATTAAAAAGATAATAATCAAAACGAGATGTATCGTTTTCGGTTCTTAAAGAACGGTACTTTGTTTTATAAATAAGATGAGTTATTTCTTCCGAATCTTCCAAACCGTACAATGTTGTTACAGTTGTGTCCGTCTGCGGATAAACAGTTGTTCCAAGGAATACAGAAATGATAAAAATTATAGATAGTTTAGATTTCATTTTCCGGCTCAAATTTCCTGAATAAATTTTATAAAATCTTAGCAAGAATGATACCATAAGAAATACATTAAAAAATCCCTATTCAGACGAACAGATTTATATTTTATGCGAATTATTTTCGTGGAGGGAAATATTATATGAACAGAAAAGAAAGAATACTTTTGGCAAGATATATTCACAGAATTTTAATCGGTTCTAAATTAATTAACCGATTTTCAGATATATTGGGCAAGCCGGAAACTTGCCCACATCTGAATTTTCGAAACTGTGATTGGAATTAAATTAACTTAAAACTCATCTCCATCCATCCCCATTCCGCCGCCTTCGGGCGCTCCATCGCGTCTATCCTGTCTGTAATTGTTAAAATTCAAACGGACATTAAGCATTACAATTGGGGATTCCCGGCTTCCCAGCATATAATTATAAAAATCCACGGATTCGTAAATTCTTTCCCACTGTACAGTACCGAAAATATCTCTGATTTGCAGAGTGGCTGATAGAGCTTTGTCGAAGAAGTCCTGCTTGACCGCAAAATTTGTGAAAAAGAAACCTTCCCGGCGTCCTTGAGAATAGACCGTTGGACTGTTGTAAAAAGCATTGAACTGTAGTTGAGTGTTCTTCCCTATTTTAAATTGATTATTAAATCTTACATTCCAGTTAAAACTGCTTGCGGAAAAATCTTGTCCGCTTAATGCGCCTTCAACTCTGTAATCGTAAAGATTTCCCATTAAGTTTACGTTCCAAAAATCAGCAGGATCAAAGTTTAAGAATAGTTCCGTTCCGAGCGAATAATCTTTTCCGACATTTTCAACAGAACTTAGAGTAATATTTGCATCATAAACCGATCTTACTCTTTCGATTTTGTTATTTGTCACTCTGTAATAAGCTTCTATTGAAAAGAGTGACTTACCGAAAAATGTCTGATAACCAAGTTCGTAAGAATCAATATACTCAGGATTAAGCGCGGGATTCCCCACCCGAATATTATATGCGTCAATCCATGTTTGGAACGGCTCAAGTTCCCATCCTCGAGGTCTATTTATTCTTCTTGTATAACTCGTCATCAATTGATGGCCTTGCGCAAACTCATAAGAGAAATGTGCGGTAGGAAAATAATCCCACCGATCTATTTTAAAAGCATTAGACTCTGATTCAACTTCAATATTTCTGTAAGTATATTCAGCTCGTAGCCCCAATTGAAAACCGATATCGCTTATTTTGTTGGAATAAAGAGAATATACTGCATATTCATTCTTATTATATTTTGTGTGATTGCTGAACCTTGCATCCTCCAAATAATCCGAAGCATTGGGATCATAAATGGACATTCCTGTTCTCTCGTCGTTAACCTCGCTTTCCCCCTCGTAACCTGCTTCGAACTTACTGTCTTCGCCAAGAGGCAGTGTGTAATCCAGCTTCGATTCAATTTCGGTCCCGGGACCAGATTCCGTAGTTTTTCTTCCGTTGACTATAATTCCGTTTTCAACTAGTTCCGTAAGTGTAGCCTCATCCGAATTATCATATTCGTAATTTATATCTGCCGTAAGTTCATGTCCGTTTGGACCGAATTTATGTTTGAAATTTGCGAAGCCCGAATATTGATAACCTCCGCGGGATCTGTCGGAATTGCTGAGATAAAAGATCCTCAATGGATCGTTGCTTGTCCATTCCTCATAATTATCTGTTGAGCTGTGTGCCATATCTCTGTCGCGATATCGTCCCCCGAAAGATAGAACATCATTATCGGATAAGTTAAATGCAGCAGAACCTCTCAGGCTAAAAAATTCCCGTCCTCTGTTTCCGTTTCCGTTTGAGCTCACATAACTCGTCAATCCTTCCCTCATCGTCCAATTGTAATCTTCGCTTGATGTTTCCATCATTCTGTCCGAATAATCAACGCTGAAAGTTCCGTGAAAAACATTATTCTTATAATCAAACAAACCTTCAATTCCGTAGCGATGCGATAAACTTCCGTCCAAATCAAGAACTCCGCTTATACCTTTCTGTTCGCTTTTTTTCATTACTACGTTAATAATTCCCGCTGTTCCTTCTGGATCATATTTTGCGGATGGGTTTGTGATGATTTCAAGATTTTCGATTGTGCTCGCGGGAATCTGCTGAAGAGCTTCGCTTGCATCAAGAATAGTAGGTCTTCCGTCGATTAAAACCTGAAAACTTCCGCTTCCTCTCAAACTGACGTTGCCGTCAATATCAACTGTAACGGAAGGTACATTTTCCAAAACATCGACTGCAGTTCCCGAGAGAGAAGTTAACTGTTCGCTAACGTTTATGATTTTCTTATCAATTTCATAAGTGATCGGTGCCCGGGTTCCTTCAACAACGACGTCCTGAATTCCAAATGTCTGGGGAGCGAGATAAATTTCACCTAGATCAAAATTTGTGTTCTGTTTTACCAAAACTTCATTTATAAATTCATCAATATATCCAATAAAGCTTACCCGGAGATAATAATTTCCCGGCTTTACATTTTCCAACGAGAAATATCCTTCGGGATTTGTAATTCCCCCCGTAATCTGTGAACTGTCCGATTTATTAAAAAGAACAATATTTGCAAATTCTAAGGGTTTTGATTCATTTAAGTCCAAAACCTGTCCTGATATATTTGAGCCTTTCGCATTTTGGGCAAAATTTAAGATTGAAGTTCCAAAAAAAATAAGTACAAGAACCGAAATAGTTTTCTTAAGCATGAATTTCCTTTCATTTTTGTTTCAATGTCTTTAGACAACTTATTATAAAAAAATATTCCCAAATTTAAAGAAAATATTTTGTTTTTGGCTTGAAAATTAAATTTTTGTATAGCTTTTGGTAAAGAAATAGCTTGATATTGAATGAATTGAACAACACAAATGATCGATTAATTAAAAAAGTCCGGCATTGCCGGACCCACTAACCACTCATATCGTTTTTGAGGGATGCTGTCTATTAATTTAGAGTGATTGATACCGTACGCACAACTTCGGAAATGATGTAATAGTTTTTTCCTCCAGCATTTACGGAGCTGTAATTGTATTTAACGACTTGAAGCATAGCGCTTCCGCTTATTCCTCCCAATTCATTTG
>JAGFIY010000089.1 GCA_024103215.1 Melioribacteraceae bacterium
GGGTTATAAATCCCGTTTTTATTTTCAATAGCTATTAGAATACCGTCTTTAATATCAAATATCTCTTCGGCTTGATCGCTGAATATAAAAGCGGGATGGTCGTACGGCATATATTCATCAAGATCGGTTTCCATTCGTGAATTTTCGATCATCTTTTCAAAAAACAAAGTTGTAGCTGCTGCAATTAGAATTAATACTACAACCGATAGGATTGTATTTTTGTGTTTAGGGCATTTCATAGAATTCTCTTTTTTTTAGTTAACATTACCTAACCTATAGTTTAAAAATTTTCGTCCCTTCTTTGTAAGAGCACCGTTGAGAAACATTTTTAATAAAAGGTCCAAATCACTCTCCAATATTCTGCTGTCTCTATGCGTTGTTTCTTTTATCGCGCCGTAAATAAGTTTTAAATAAAGCTCAATAGGGTAATCATTCAATACTCCCTTTTTTATTCCGCTTGTTATCAGCAAACGAAGCAGTGGTATGATATTGTGCTTACGAAATCGAGCAACCTTAATCCAGATTTCGGGATAAGAACGTTTCAACTCCGCAAGCGAAATGTCATCGAAAGCTATTAGGTTTTTCTTAACAATATTGAAGATCGTATAGAACTTTTCGATGAAAGGGGATTCGTTCGCGACAATATAGATTACATTACTGTAAGCTTCGTTAAGCATATTCATTATAGTTCTATCAACTAACATTTCTTTGTTATCGAATTCCGTGTAAATAGTTTTCTTACTGATTTTAAGCTCCGTTGCTATCTCATCGACCGGAATATTTTTAAAACCTTCCGCTTGAAATCTTTCCGATAGATATTTTTGAATTTCGTTTTTAGTCATTGCACTATTTTATTGGTTAACGTTAACTAACTATAATTCGCAAAAAAAAGTTAGTTCCCGATCATATCCGTTATTGCACTAATAATTTTATCGCCTTTTATCGAAAGATTAAATCCGAAGCCGCCGAGCCGCCATTCTAAAACTGTTAAACGAATAAAGCCCAAAATCATTGTTACTATATTCGCTGTTTCAATATTTTTAATATCCTTTTCGTCTTTTCCTTGGTCAATAATTGATGTTAGTAAACTTTTCCGGTATTTAATTATCCTCATTAATTTTTGTTTTAAAAGATCACTCTGGTTAAAAATATCTTCGGAAAATAAGACCGAAGTCATTTCTTTATTTTTCTGCAGAAAATCAAAATGAAACTGGATAAACCTTTTCAGTTTTTCCGCTGCGGTTTTACCACCGGCTAAATTAGCTTCCAGCTTATGATCAAACTCACCTATGCGGGATAAAATTCCAAGTATAATATCTTCCTTATTCAAAAAGTGCCGATAAATTGCAGGTTCACTAATTTGAACTTTTGAAGCTAACTCACGAATTGATAATGACTCATACCCTGCCTCGTGGATTATTTTGATAGCTTCATCAATGATTATTTTCTGTCTTTCTTCTGTTGTTAATCGTGCCATAATTTTCTTATTCAGTTATGTTTGTTATCACTCACTAACAAATATAATGCATCGTCATCGATTTGTCAAGAAAAAATAATTGGGTTAGTGAATTTAAGAAACAAAAAACAACCCATCCCCTTTAATTTCCCATTTACTAACCACTACTCACCTTTGAGGTATTAAAATGAGGCTGGGGTTGTGTTATTAAAATATTAGAAAATTTCTACCAATACTTAATAACAAATCAGAAATGAACCATCTCTTCTTTTGGGAATTTTACCGGGAACTCATTCCAAACTCTTCCTTTGAATTTTCTTCCATTGGCTTTTTTATTTCGTTTTACTTCATCAGTGCCCCATTGCTTGAATAAGAATGCATTGCTTTTTTGCTTACATTGTTGATAAATTTCCTCAACCCATTCTTCTTTGATTGGGCGTGCTTGTCATCCCGATTCACCGCCCACAATAGCCCAGTGAATATATTTTAAATTAATTTTTCCAACGGAACCAATTAACGGTTCAAAAGAAATAACTTCTATAAATAGCTTGCGGTACTTTTGGAAAAACGCTGCGGGTCCTAAACAATCCGCTTACAATTACTGCATAAAGAAAAATTATCCCTACATTACCGGAAACGGAACTCTCAGTGGATTTTCGGTTGTTCCGGGTTTCGGTTTTGGATTTTCAACCGATACTTATACAAGGGACGAAAATGGGGTTAATCTTTCGC
>JAGFIY010000094.1 GCA_024103215.1 Melioribacteraceae bacterium
ATAGCGTTTCTGATCTATTCTCTAACGTCGGTTTTGGGCGGGAGTGGATTTCTTGCAATATACATCGCCGGAATAATTTTAGGTAATGTTAATTTTGTTTACAAACGAACTTTGATAAGATTCTTCGATGGTTTGTCTGTACTTAGTCAAATAGCTATGTTCTTAACTTTAGGTTTGCTTGTTTTTCCTTCGGATTTGCTCCCGATAATTGGTGTTGGACTTCTTTTAAGCGGGGTTCTTATTTTTATCGCTCGACCTATCAGCGTTTTCATAACATTAATCCCTTTCAAATTTAATCTTAGAGAAAAAGTATTTACTTCTTGGATAGGACTTAGAGGCGCAGTTCCGATTATCCTTGCCACTTTTCCGCTAATCGCCGGAGTTGATGGTTCGCTACTAATTTTTGACCTGGTGTTCTTTATCGTACTGACATCGGCACTCATACAGGGTTGGTCGATAAATGCTGTTGCAAAGTTATTAGATCTTGCAAAACCATTGCCCAAGAAAATTCCAATTCCTCTCGAATATACATCGGATCCTAAAGCCGACACCGAACTGATCGAAATAATTGTTCCTTTCAACTCAAAAGTAGCGGGAAAACAGATTGTCGATTTGGATTTTCCGGAAGACAGCAGAATTGTATTAATCATCAGAGAAGATAAAAATATTATCCCGAGCGGGGGAACAGTTCTCGAATCCGGAGATGTGCTCCTTGTTCTTGCTAATAAACGAAATAGCAATTTATTGAAAGAGACTTTTGAGAGCTGAATATTATTTTACCAATATTTTCATGTTGTCAATTATTGGTAACTAGAACCACGAGATTCATTAAATCCATAACAAAGATAGTCAACTAATGAAAATTACTCTACTAAACTGTAAGAATGAACTTCATATCGAATCATTTCATCAATTTATTGCTAAAATTTTCCCCGGAGTAAGTTTCCGCAAATGGCACAGTAATGGATTTTGGAATAAGAATTACACTGCTTTTTCATTTATCGAGAAAGATCAGATCATTTCAAATATTTGCTGTATGTGGATGAAGCTTTTTCATAATGAAAAAATCATAAATGGAGTTCAGATTGGTGCAGTTGGAACACTTCCGGAATACAGAAATAAGGGTCTTTCGAGAGAATTATTGAAGTATGTAAAATATTTCTATAAAGACAATACCGATTTATTTTTTCTTTATGCAAACGAAAGAGTTTATGATTTTTATAAGAAATATGATTTCAAACTCGTTTATGAGAAAATATTCATTGCGGATGCTAATAAATTAAGTTCTTCCGCCGGTTACAGAAAATTGAACATTGAAAATAAAAATGATTATAAATTTCTCATTGATAGTCTGAAAACCTCCAGACCGGTGACAAAGATATTCGGGGCTTATGACTATTGGTATCTGACAATGTGGCACGTATTTAATAACTATAAAAATGATTTATACTATTTTGATGAACTTAAAACAGTATCTCTTCAAAAACTTGTTGAGGATACTCTTCACATTCACGAGGTTTTCTCTTCATCACCAATCACACTTGCGGATATTGCAATTAAAAACTCTACTGATAAAGTCAAAGTATATTTTCCACCTGATCAAGTAAAGTATGAGGTACGAAAAATTGATAAAGAAGACACAGGATTATTCGTACTCGGCAATATTGATTTGGAGAATCTCGAATTTCGTTTTCCGCCTACTGCTTATACTTAATTAGATTTATTCCGTGAAATAAAGTTATAATTCAAATAATTATAGAAAAAAATGTTTAGAAAAAATAATTAGGTTATTAAAATAAATAGCTGTATGTTTGTTGCCACAAGGCAGTATCTTTAAAGTAAAACGCAGTAGCGGTATTTGTAATAGTAGAATTCTTTCGAACCTTCCAAGTAATTTTAGAGCCTGTCAAATTCACAATTCATTTTTAAGGAGTATCTGTTATGGAAGAGCGCAAAAAAGGATCTGTTAAGTGGTTTAACAGTGAAAAAGGTTTTGGTTTCATCCAGCAATCATCAGGAGATGATGTATTTGTTCACTTCAAATCGATTATGGGTGATGGTTATAGATCATTAGACCAGGACGATAAAGTAGAATATACTATCTCTCAAGGTCCAAAAGGACTTCAAGCGACTGAAGTTAGACTTATCGGATAATATCAAATATATTATTTTGAAATCCGGCTCAATGCCGGATTTTTTATTTTAAATAGCTCGTTGTTAATTCTGCACTTTTATACTTCCTAAAAATTATTTGTCTTTTCATCAATACCGAAAAAATAGGTTTCTGATGTACTATAAATTAAACGATCCTTTTGCACTTACAGCTTTTTCTATCACGTTGCTTCTTCCGATTATGATTATTGTAAGCAATGTCAGGAAAAAATAATTCTTCTGTTTTCCGAAATTGACTTGAATTTCTAAAATCTATATGTTACACTTACTGTAACAAATAAAAGAAATTATGTCAGCCTCAACTAAATTATCAACATCGGTAAAAGCACTAAGCTACCTTGCTTCTACTCATCCGGATCCACAAACTAGCTCAAAGATCGCAGAGCATATAGGAACGAATGCATCTAAATTGAGAAGGTTGATGTCCTTGCTCACTAAGAATGAGATAGTGAAAAGCACGCAGGGGACAAACGGGGGATTTCTACTTAACAAATCTCCTTCCAAAATTGATCTCCAGGAAATCTATTGCGCAATTGAGGATAGAAAAGCGTTTCATCTGGATGTGAATAAGAACGGTGGAAGGAAGAATAAATTTTCAGATTCGTTTAATGAATACTTTCTTGATCTTTTTACTGAAGTTCAAGTTGATATCGAAAACAAAATGAAAAAGATAAACTTATTAACAATTATGAAAAATAACGGAATTAAATCAACATATAGGATGTAGGAGGTAGAATGGATTTTTTGAAAGTACTTGGAATTAAAGA
>JAGFIY010000122.1 GCA_024103215.1 Melioribacteraceae bacterium
TCAACCTTAATCGACAAAGCAATTGATAATCTTTCAACCAAACTCATCGAAGAAAGTATAATTGTTGCACTTGTTATCATCGCTTTCCTTCTTCACGTAAGAAGTTCGCTTGTTGCAATTTTTACACTGCCTACGGCAGTTTTAATTGCATTCATTATTATGAAACTGCAGGGTATTAATGCAAACATAATGTCTCTTGGTGGAATAGCTATTGCAATAGGCGCTATGGTTGACGGTGCAATTGTAATGATTGAAAACGCTCATACTCATATGGTGGCAAATCAAGATGCACCGGAAAAGGAGCGTAGACCGCATTGGTCAATTGTACTCGAATCAGCTAAAGAAGTCGGGCCTTCAATTTTTTATTCGCTTCTTGTGATAACCGTTTCATTTATACCAGTATTTACGCTTGAGCAGCAGGAAGGCAGAATGTTCAAACCTCTTGCCTTCACAAAAACCTATTCGATGGGTGCAGCCGCAATACTCGCTGTTACAATTATTCCCGTACTTATCGGTTACTTTGTACGTGGTAAAATGAAGCGTGAAGAAGATCATCCTATCACAAGATTGCTTACGAAAATATATCATCCAATAGTTGATTTTGTAATGGAGAAAAGATGGCTTGTTATAATTGCTGCGGCAATAATTGTTGCACTAACTTATATACCATATTCAAAACTCGGCAGCGAATTTATGCCGCCTTTATACGAAGGTGATCTTTTATATATGCCGACAACATTACCCGGAATTTCCGTCACCAAAGCAAAAGAACTTCTTCAGCAAACGGATAAAATCATCAAATCATTCCCCGAAGTCGAATCGGTATTCGGAAAAGTGGGAAGAGCGGAAACAGCCACCGATCCCGCTCCCCTTTCGATGATTGAGACAACAATTCAGCTTAAACCGGAAAGCGAATGGCGTGCAGGAATGACTCCTGATAAATTAACAGAAGAACTAAATAACGCAATTCAAATTCCCGGTTTAACAAATGCCTGGACGATGCCGATAAAAACAAGGATTGATATGCTTTCAACGGGTATTAAAACTCCGGTGGGGATTAAAATCGCCGGACCAGATTTAAGTGTGCTTCAAGATTTGGGAAAAGAAATTGAAGAAGTAACACGAAACATTGAAGGAACTCGTTCTGCGTTTGCGGAAAGATCTGTCGGCGGAAACTACATCGATTTGGAAATAGACCGAAACGCAATCGCACGCTACGGTTTAACAATTGCAGATGTTCAAAATTTATTCAGCAGTGCTGTAGGTGGAATGAATATCACAAAAACAGTTGAAGGACTGGAGCGCTACCCGGTTAATGTCAGGTATCAAAGAGATTACAGAGAAAATATAGAATCTCTAAAACGAGTTATTGTTCCACTCCCTTCAGGTGGAAGAGTGTTACTTTCAGAAGTTGCAGATATTACAATCAAAAAAGGTCCGCCGATGATAAAGACCGAAAATGCTCGTCCAAACGTTTGGGTGTATGTTGATCTTAAGCAGGATATTGATGTTGGTACTTACATTGAACGCGCGAAAGATATAATAAACAAAGAAGTTCAGCTCCCAAACGGCTATTCAATTACTTGGAGTGGTCAATACGAATATATGGAAAGAGCAAATGATCGACTTTCTATGCTCATCCCGTTAACACTGTTGATTGTTGTTGTGCTTCTTTATTTCAATACAAAGTCATTTACAAAAACCGGAATCGTTTTACTTGCACTCCCCTTTTCGATGGTCGGTGCAATTTGGTTTCTCTATCTCTCCGGTTACAATATGAGCGTCGCTGTTTGGGTAGGAATTATTGCACTGTTGGGTGTAGATGCTGAAACCGGAGTGGTAATGCTGCTCTATCTCGACATTGCTTACGAAAAATTCAAAAAGAAAGGCTTACTCACAAATTTACCAGCGCTTCAAGAAGCAATTTTTGAAGGAGCCGTAAAAAGAATCCGCCCGAAAGTAATGACGGTTATGACGACGTTCTTGGGACTTCTGCCCATTTTAATTGGAATGGGAATCGGCTCGGATGTAATGAAAAGAATTGCTGCACCAATGGTCGGCGGAATTTTTACAAGTATGATAATGGAATTAACCGTCTACCCGGCAATATTTTTCGCATTAAAGAAGCGAGAATTAAAGAAAGAAAATTTCTTAACAGAGTAAGAAGGAAATCTAAAACACTGAATTAACTAATAATTCAGTAACCTAATAACTAGGTAACAAAATAACTAAACCAATTGGAGGTATTATGAAAAAAATAATCATATTCACAAATATCATATTTGCAGTTTTGTTTTTCTCACTCACTCAAATTACTGCACAGGAAAAACCAGCAGAAGTGAAGAAAAATGCAGTAAAATCAGTGGACTCTCTTAAAACCGAGGTCAAAAAAGCGAAATCCCATAATTGCACAGAAAACTGTGACCACTCAAAAGAGGTGGACAGCACTGAAATGCATTCGGGTCACTCTCATATGATGGACCACGGGACAGATAAAGCCGATGTAAAATCATCTGAACCAATCATATATGAGGGGAAAATAGACGTACCGAGTATTGATAAAAATCAAGATAATTTTGTTTTTGAATGCCCGATGGATTGGAATGTAATTTCCGACAAAGCCGGAAACTGTCCAACTTGCGGAATGAAACTCAAAAAATATTCTGTCGAGGAAACAAAAAAGAATCTTGTTAAATACGGATATAAATTAAAATAAATTGAGGGGCAATATTTTGCCCCTTTTTTTTGAACCCTTATTCGAGTGGAAACATCTAACAACCAAGCAGATTTAAATTCTATAATATTTTTTATACCTATAAGATATGGACTTATTGACGCATTAATTGTCATACTGACTTTGTAAAGAGTTAAAATTATTTATTCTAACAACTTAGTGTAAGCTGTACGAATAATTTGCTTTATTTTCACAATCTAATTCAATATATTTATTAGCTGAATTATTGTCGCATGATATTAGAACAAAATCAATCTCAAGAGAATATCAATCCATTGAACTTAAATATCCGTTTTTGGAACAAAATCACTCTTTTTAAGTAAAATCAAAATCATTAATTAAGCCGTAAGGAGAGTTGCCTTGAAAATTACTAAGCAATTTACAAACAGAGAAAGTCAAAGTTTAGATAGATATCTCCAGGAAATAGGTAAAGTTGATTTAATCACCTCTGAGCAGGAAATTGAACTTGCCGAGAGGATACGTGAAGGTGACCAAGAGGCATTAGACATTCTTACAAAAGCAAACTTAAGATTTGTTGTTAGTGTTGCGAAGCAATACCAAAATAAAGGTCTGTCATTAAACGATCTTATAAATGAAGGAAATCTGGGATTAATTAAAGCTGCAAAAAAATTCGATGAAACGAGAGGTTTTAAATTCATTTCTTACGCTGTTTGGTGGATTAGGCAATCTATAATGCAAGCAATTGCTGATCAGTCGAGAATGGTTCGTCTGCCTCTTAACAGAGTAGGTGCACTGACAAAGATAAGCAAAGCCGCTTCACAATTGGAACAGGAACTTGAAAGAAAACCTACCGCCGAAGAAATTGCCAAAGAATTAGATATGCCTGTAGAAGATGTATCTTATGCATTAAGACACGCTGGGCGTCATGTATCAATGGATGCTCCAATATCTCAAGGTGATGATAACAAGAGCAGTTTGTTGGATCTTTTATCAAATAATGAACAACCCTCTCCAGATTACACTCTTATGGATGACTCATTAAAGAACGATATTGAAAGCGCTCTTTCCACCCTTTCGGAACGTGAAGCACAAGTTATTAAACTTTATTTTGGGCTTGATAACGAACACAGCGCAACTCTTGAAGAAATTGGAGAAATGCTTAATCTTACTCGTGAACGAGTTAGACAGATCAAAGAGAAGGCGTTACTAAGGCTGCGCCACGCTTCAAGAAGTAAAAACCTAAAGGTATATTTAGGATAATTTTTAAAGCCGCTTGATTAAGCGGCTTTTTTTTTTGAGTTATTTATTTTTCAAGCCTGTTTATTTCTTTTTCTATTCTCGCCTTTTGATTCGATGGAGCTATTTCTAATGCCTTTTTGTACAATTCAATTGCTTTTGAATTATCATTTAGTTTAACATATGCCTCTGCTAAACTTTGAATCGCATTCCAGGATTCCGGGTATTTATCAAGGTTCGATTTAAAAACATCAATCGCCTTATTGAGTTCTCCTAAGTTCATCAAAATATTCGCATAATTATTGGCTTGAAACTCATTCGCTTCTCCGATAAATTTTGCAATATCATCCGTTAATGATTCGATATCATTACTTCTCCCCAATTGCTGTAATATTGATGCTTTCATCATAAGGTTATGAATATTCTTTTGAGAATTTATTGACTGATCAATCCATTTTAGTCCAAGTTCAAGTTCAATATTATTTTGCAGACAGTAATTTGCAGCTTGCATCGGACCTTGCCAACCGAAACCGGAAATTCCTTTCAACTGTTCTTTAAAACTCTCAATGGCAATATTGTGGACATCAAATTCAACTGTAAATGAAACTTTTTTCTTTTCCCAATGCATATAAACATCGATAGAATTTGGAGTATAATTTTCAAATCCATAAACTAATCTCTCTTGATGTTCGGCATTGACTGGTTTTACATTAATTCGCAACTGGTCTTTCGAATCATCGTAGAAAAAACTTCCCCAGTTTTTGAATTCCTTATTAAATATTAGAGTCCATTCATATTGAGTCGGAATTATATGAAAACCATATGTCCCCGCTGGAATATCGTATCCGTTTATCTTTGAATTATCGCTGAAACTGATTGTAGTATTTTCGTTAGCTCCGGCTCTCCAAATAACATCATACGGTACGAGAACGCCATATATTGTTCTATTGTTTACACCCGGACTTGAATAATTGATTTGAATACAACTTAAGCCGATTTCGTGAGATACAGATGCTGCCGGACTCAAACGAGGAGTTTTTATATTTTGTGCAGAAAGTGTAATGCTTCCAATCAAAAAAATTACACTAATTAAAAAGTGAAATTTATTATTCATTTTTTGTCTCCAAGATTATTTGCTATGAAAAAATCGACGAATTATTAAATTTTAAAAGTTATTTTTACCCCAAAATTACCCAATTAATTTAATCCTATTTTTTATATTTATTCAATCAAAAACGGATATCAATTTAACGAGGAAATAATGACTCAATTAGAAAATAAATTTGAAAGTTTCAGAAACAATATAATAGGAATAAATAAAACTTTCATTTCACCTTACGGTAGCCAAAAACTTATTTATGCCGATTGGATTGCTAGCGGAAGACTGTACAAACCGATCGAAGAGAAATTGATTGCTGATTTTTATCCTATTGTTGGTAATACTCACTCCGAATCAAGTTTTACGGGTACATCAATGACATATGCATATCACTATGCAAAAGATATTATTAGGAAACACGTTAACGCTGCTTCTGATGATGTTATAATTTCACAAGGTACCGGTATGACAGGTATGGTTAACAAACTACAAAGAATCTTAGGATTGCGTGTATGTGAGCAACTTGAAACTTATCTGAATTTTCCAAAAGAAGAAAAACCTGTAGTTTTTATTACTCATATGGAACATCATTCTAACCATACTTCATGGTTAGAGACAATTTGTGATGTTGTTATAATTGAACCTGATGAAAGAAGCTACATAGATTTGGAACATCTTGAACACTTGCTTGAACTATATAAAGATCGTAAAGTTAAGATCGGTTCGTTTACAGCCGCTTCAAATGTTACAGGAGTTCGAACAGATTATCATAAAATGGCAAAGATAATGCATCGGCATGAAGGATTATGTTTTATCGATTTTGCCGCCGCTGCGCCTTATATTGATATAAATATGCATCCCGATGATCCTGAGGAAAAACTTGATGCTATTTTCTTCTCTCCTCATAAATTTCTTGGTGGACCCGGAACGACAGGTGTACTTGTTTTTAATTCATCTCTATATAATAGAAATACTCCCGATCATCCGGGCGGCGGAACAGTTGATTGGACAAATCCTTGGGGGGAGCATAAATACGTTAATGATATTGAAGCTCGTGAGGACGGCGGCACACCTGGTTTTCTTCAAACAATCAAAGCTGCATTGGCAATCAAGTTGAAAGATGAAATGGGTACAAAAAATATAGTTACAAGGGAACACGAGTTATTAAAAATTGCCTTTGAAGAATTTGACAAAATGCCCAGTGTTTATATTCTTGCGCCCGAATTTAATGATAGATTAGGAATAATTTCATTCTACGTCGAGGAGATTCATTATAATTTAATGGTGAAGCTGTTGAATGATCGCTTTGGTGTTCAAGTTAGAGGAGGATGTTCCTGCGCCGGGACTTATGGTCACTATTTACTTCACGTTGATCCAACCCGTTCAAAAAGAATAACCGACAAAATTAACAAAGGTGATCTTTCCGAAAAACCGGGCTGGGTTCGCTTATCGCTTCATCCGACTATGACAAATGAAGAATTGTACTTTATCTTAAACGCAATTAAAGAAATTATCAATTACGTTGAAAAATGGGAAAAAGATTATACATATTCTCCAAAAACAAATGAGTACTATCATATCTCAGGCAACAATAATAAGAAAAATATTGAGATGTGTTTTGAGTTTTAGTTCTTAAAACAAAGATGATTTTCTGATATTCTTTTTTTGCCATTCAGCAATAATAAAACTATCGAATATGTAACTTTTTAATTAGTCTAAAGTCTATTTTGTAAGTAATAAATTTATGCGACCTTATTATGTTCTCTATTCTTCAAGATATTTATGTTCTCTTGTGCGATTTTCGCGGTATTCTTTTAAACTAAGTGTGAATTTACTTCCTTTGTTAGGTTCACTAGAAACTATGAGCTCTCCTTCATTTTCCTTAGCGAACATACTTGATATTATTAAACCTAAGCCTGTTCCCTTTTCTTTTTTCCCGCCAATCTTGGTTGTAGGAACATCAATTCTAAACAACTTTTCAATATCATCTTGTGTAAGCCCAATACCGTTATCCTCAACGGAAATAAAAATATTTCTATCTTTCTTTTCACAAAATAAGTTTATTTTTCCTTCGTCACTTGTGAACTTTATTGCATTCGAAATTAAATTTTCGAGGATAACCAAAACCGTCGCCCTATCTGCAATAACTTGTATCGATGGATCGACTTCAATCTCAAGCGAAATACTTTTTGTTTTTAAGTCCTTTTCAAAAGAAGGAAGCAACTCATCGAATAACCCTTTAACCGACAACACTTCCCTTTCCGTTACAATTTTCCCCATAGTGGATTTCGACCAAAGCAAAAGATTATTAAGCAGACGGAATGAAAACTTGGCCGATTTATAGATTTCATTTAAAAAATTCTTTCTCTCTTCCTCATCGAAAGATTCGTAATCCTCTAGAAGCATTTCCGAAAAACCAAGCAGCGAAGCAAATGGATTTTTAAGGTCATGCGAAATTATAGAAAAGAATTTGTCCTTCATCTCGTTTACTTCGCGCAATTTCCTTTCGGAATCAATTAGTGCTTTTTCAGCTTTACGTTTCTCAGTTATATCGTTCAAAACACCAACAACACCAAGTAGATTGTTCCCGAGATCATTATAAACAGATTCTGTGATAATAATGGTTTTTGCTTCGTTCTTTTGAATTGTTGATACAATTTCGTGAGTTGCAATTCCGTCAATATCCAGTTTACCATCCTTAGTTGATGAAGTGGCATCTGCTATTTCGATAGGAAGCACATCATAAGGTGTTTTACCAATAAGATCTACGCAACTCAAATGGAAATAATTTTCAAAATGAATATTGCATCCTACAAACCTTCCCTCAGTGTTTAGTATGTATGAAGGATTTGGAATGTTTTTAATTGAACTTATCATTAACTCATTGTGAATTTGCGTAAAATCAAATCCCGAAAAGTTACCCAGCTGTTCTAAAAAATCATCTTCCTCTTTTTTTTCTGAAGGTACTACTAATTTTTTTTCTTCTAAAAGTTTGTTAAGTCTTTCGATTTCCTTAACAAGTTCTTCTTTTGTCAGATTTATTAAATCCATTCTTTAATCCAAAATAATGTTTATTGTTTGATTTGTTGAATCGAATTTGAACAGCGCACTTACAAAATCCGGTATTCCGAAAGTTCCACGTACGTTATTTGAAAAACCATAATCCTCAGAGGGCATTCCTAAAAAGTTTTTATTTAACTTATAATTCATATCTTCGTCATGAAAAACCTTTAACGTATAAATCCCAAAAAGTAGATTTTCAAAAATAAATTCCGATTCAAGATTTACAATTTTAGAAGGTCCACCCAACTCCGGTTCATCTTCACTTTCAAACTCTTCCTCATTCCTTGAAAGAGCAGTGAGAGCAAAACCGGTGTTATTTTGGAATCCCGTTATTTTTACAATTAGTCTTCCAGAATCAATTTCTTGCTCATGTGCAAACAAAAACCAATTGCAAGTAAATATCAGTAAAACCGAAAGTAACAGCAAAATATTTTTATATTCTAAACTCATAATCGAAAAAAATGCAAACATTTTTAGAAATCATAGTGCAAAATTTATTGAAAATAACGGCGTGTTTTCAGGTACTAATTTCTGACTGTTATCGTCAAATTTATGCAGATTAACAACAAATTGTCCTATAAAATAACCTATTGCTCCACCAATAAATGCATCGGAAATCCAGTGATGATTTTGATAAATTCTTGAAAAAAAAGTAAATGCAGCAGGAACGAAACTTAATACCTTCATTACATCTGATTGAAAAGAATTGCTCAGAACCGAAGAAAGTGAAAATGCTAGTGCATTGTGTCCTGAAGGCATAGAGAAATAATTATCTTCAAACGAATTGAATGGATTAAAATTCCAAGCATCATCAGAAATCCTCGGACGCTCTCTGCCTAATGATATTTTGATGACTCCAATAGTAAGAATAGAATAAGCGAAAGTTTGTGCAATTTCGAATCCAAGTTTTTTATTGGCTTCATTCTTTACTGCGGATCCATGAATCAGAAAAACCGCGCTTAAACAAGCAGAAAAATATGGTTCGCCCCATATTCGGCCAATTTCTGATGGGATGTAAAATTCACTGGGTATTTTTGTCTGGCTGAACTGTTTAACATCCTCATCTATAAAAAACATCCCTAAACCGGCGGAAGTAATCAACCCAAATTTCAAAAAATCGTTTCCGTTCCAGTTGAGCGGGGATTTAATAAATTCAACAGTTTCATCTCCCAAGCGTTTGAAATTGTAGCTTTGAGAATGTATTAAACTTGCAAAAAATAAAAATATGAGAATTTTGTATCTGAGCGAATTCAAATTGTCTAGGATTTAATTGCGGTATTGATTTTTATTATTTCGGCTTTTTCGATAGTGATCAATGCACCGCTGTTAGTCTCCTCAAATAATTTTTCGAGGTAAGGTATGAAATTTTGTACATTCTCTTCCTCATCAACAATTTCGATCACCAACGGAAGATCATCACTTATCGTTAAAAATTTTGCTGAATGAATCCTAGAACTGCTGCCAAATCCCATTATTCCCTTATAAACAGTAGCCCCGGCAAGTTTCTGTCTGCTAGCTTCATGAATAATTACCTCATAAATTGGAATTGAGCCTTTCTTATCAGCTTCACCGACAAATATTCTTAAAAGTTTTGCGTTTTTAGTCATATATCAACTCACCTAAATAATATGTTTGCAACATAGATTCCAACAAGACAAATGATCACGTTTGCGATAACATTTAAGCCGGCGTAAAGAAATTGGGAATCTCTCAGAAGAGTAAGTGTTTCATAAGAGAATGTTGAAAAAGTTGTGAATCCCCCACAGAATCCTATCGCAAGGAGAAATTTCATATTTGATGAAAGCAGTTCTTTATCGTCAAAGCCGAAAATTAATAAACCGAGGAAAAAACTTCCGACCAAATTAACGACGAGAGTACCGAGTGGGAATGAAGAATTAGTTACATTCATTATCCAAGAAGAGACAATATAACGAAAACTTCCCCCAAACCCGGCTCCTAGAAAAACGAGTATAAATTTCATAATATATTATTCTGAATATTTTACGAGGAAATTTATAAATAAATTCAACTAAATTTTCATTTTGAGCAACCTTTTTTGTGAAAATATCGTCAAAAGAACAGTTGATTCAAAAAAAAAACATGGAGTGGGTTATGAAAAAGATATCAAAAACAAAGTTATTCTTCTCAGTTATTATTTCGCTTGTGGTAATTACTTCTATAGTACAGGCAAAACCTCAAAAATTGTACTCAAAAATATTTGATGCGAACAAAGGTGAATTACTTAAACTCAAAACCGATCTTGGTGATATCAAAATCACAAGTTGGAATTCAAATACTGTTGAAGTGGTAGTTTTCGGTAAAGAAAAGGTTAATGACTATTTCGATTTTATTTTTGAAAAGAGGAATAAGGAAGTTTATGTAGAATGCGACCGCACTTCCAGCAGTTGGTTGAACATTTTTAGTTCATTCGATCTTAGTTTCGAGATTAGGGTCCCGGAAGAATTTGATATCAATTTAAGAACTGCTGGCGGTGATATCAATATTCACGAAGTTAATGGCATGCTTGATACAAAAACATCCGGTGGGGACATAAAAATATCCAATTGCACCGGTGAAAAAGTCTTTTCTACTTCGGGCGGAGATATTGAAATATCTAATTCTTACGGTATTGCACAAATCAGTACATCTGGAGGCGATATAAATGTGATTGATAATAACGGAGATCTAAAAGCTTCAACTTCAGGTGGTGATATCCGAGTAAAATCTACCAAAGGAAAAATTTCATTAAGTACATCAGGCGGCGACATAATGATTGAACATCGTGGTGAAAATGATGGAATTTATGCTGCAACTTCAGGTGGAGATGTAAGAGTTGCAGTCGGTAAAAACGTCAAAGCTAATGTAAAATTGAAAACATCCGGTGGAGATGCCAAATGTAAACACAGTAATGCGCGTGCAGATATTATAAAAAATCAAAAATATGAAGGAACGATAAACGAAGGCGGAAATTTAATTGAATGCTCTTCATCGGGCGGCGATGTAATTCTTTCAGAACTCTAATTCAATAACGGAAATACTAAAAAGAATTATCCAATTGTGAACACCCGCCAATTTATTTTTGCGCTGCACTCTAAATCTTTTAACTAGATGTGCAGCGTTTGGTTTTCTAATCTTTTTTAAAGAATTAAATCATTTCTATCATTATATCCTTCCCTTTACACTATTTTTTTGCTTCAAAGTTCACTATTTTGACATAATTAATAAATTCGGAGATTATAAAATGAAAATGGATTGGAACAACTATATTGATCACACAATAAATGTTACACTTTTCGAAAACTACGGTGTAGTTTATGGCGAAAGAAAGGATGGAACAACTCCCAATTTTTACGAAATTGTTTTTAAGACCGGCAAACTTGTTGCTGTGTTCGAGGATGCATTTCTTATGGAAGCGGTCCGGGACAATCAACTCGTAAGAATTTATATTCCGTTCAGTTCTGTAAAATGTGTTGAGATATTTTAACGATGTTTAGAAAATCTTTCCTTCCAATCATTTTTCTATGTTTTACGATCCTTGATGCACAGCATGTTGTCCTAAAATCACTTCAAGCATATTCGGGAGCACAGGAAAACTTGCCAATCTTAGTCCCTAATGGCAAGCTTACAATTGAATTTGATGTGCAGTCGGAATACCAACCGAATCTTTCAATCGTATTTAGATTATGTGATAAGGACTGGAATGTATATGAGAACCCATTTCTAAATAATGACGTGAGAAATATTGAAAATAATCTATGGTTTGACTTGCTCCCTTCAATTGTTAAGGAGGCGAGGTATCACTATAGCGGAAGTTTCCCTAATAAAAATGTAAATTTTAATCGTCCGGGGTATTGGAAATATTTTGTAACATCCTCGCAAAATTACGATGAAGTTTATGCTTCCGGTAGGTTTGTAGTTGTAGACGATTATCTTCCAATCTTTACGGAATTTACAAAGCGTAAATTGAACCTAAATTTTGATAATAATGCCTTCGAGCGCAGACTGGAACTAAAGATCGATTTTACTCTTCCGGATTCTTTGAAAGAGATATTTTTAACAGGAATTGATCTTGTTGAAAATCATAAGCTGAATGCTCCAATTCGTTTGTATAAAAAAAATGGCGATTACAAATATTACAGTTGGAACGGTTCGAACAGTTTTACATTCGGCGTTGAAAACCTATTTCCCGGAAACAATTATCGTCAAACGGATATTCGCGATTCTAAACGGCATATTTATCCCGAAACTACAGCACAACTAGACGCTTTTGAAACATCTAATTTTTATTACCTTCAAGATAGTGATTTGAATGGCGGTTCAATATTAATGAATTGGCGTGATTCGGAAGCAAGATATTTGTGGGTTGCTTTCACTCTTCATGCTCCGGATTTCTTTGCAAATACAGATATTTATTTAACCGGCGCATTCACGAATTGGGAGATTCTTCCTGAATTTAAAATGTTCAATTCAAACGGACTCCATTCGTTGGAAGTATCACTGAAAAGAGGAATTTATGATTACGAATATGTGATTTATAATCCTGAAGCTGAACCGCAAAACCGGGTAGACTGGATAAGTCTTGCAGGAAACGAGTGGGAATCCGAGAATGATTATTATATTTTTATATTATATCACGATAACACCGATTATCCTTATGATAAAGTAATCGGTTATAAAAAAACGAGAAATAAATGAAAAACGTAAGAATTGGGGTAATAGGTGTAGGACATCTTGGAAATCTTCACACGAAATTATTTAATACTATTACAAATTGTATTCTAGGTGGCGTTTACGATTCTGATGTTGAGAAAGCTGAAAAAGTTGCAGGGGAACACGGGACAAAATTTTTTACTTCTCTTGATGAGTTATTAGATGACGTTGACGCAGTTTCAGTTGTTGCAACAACATCAGCTCATTACGATCTTGTAAAAAAATCACTAGAAGCAGGAAAACATGTTTTTGTCGAAAAGCCTATAACCTCAAAAATTGATGAAGCCGAGAAGTTAGTCGAAATTGCCGCTAAAAAGAAACTTATTCTTCAGGTTGGACATATAGAAAGGTTTAATCCCGCTCTTCTTTCACTTGAAAAGTATAATCTAGATCCAAAGTTTATTCAGACCGACAGACTTGCTCAATTTAATCCGCGTGGAACTGATGTTGCAGTAGTTCTCGATTTAATGATTCACGATATTGATATTATCCTTAGTCTCATTAAAAGTCCGGTACAAAATATTTCAGCAAGCGGTGTAGCTGTTGTATCAAACAATATTGACATTGCAAACGCAAGATTGGAGTTCGAAAACGGTGCTGTTGCTAACGTTACAGCAAGCAGAATTTCTCAGAAAAAAATGAGAAAGATGAGAATGTTTCAAAGAGACACATATATTTCGCTCGATTTTATAACCGGTTCCTCCGAAGTTTATAGACTTGTAAAACCAGAACAATTAACCGGCAGTAATTTTATTTCTTTCGGGGAAATGGGCGTTGGTGACAAGAAAAAAATGGTTGTTTACGAGCAGCCGGAACTAAAAGAAGTAAACGCACTTCAGTATGAACTTCAGTTGTTCGTAGATAGTTGTTTTCATGGAAAACCTCCGGTTGTAAGTGGTACTGACGGTTTAAGAGCTTTGCGTATCGCAGAAAAAATTATAGGAAAAATTAATGAGTCTCTCGAAAAAGTATTATGAGATACATAATAATTTTGTGTATACTTTTTTTGGTAATATCATGTTCCACATCATCTAAAATTCAAAGAGAAACTCAATTCAGTGGATCAATCGTTAATTTTACTACCATAGAGTTTAACTCTATTGATCTACTGAATAAAAATTCGATTGGTGAACTTCTCCCCTTCGAATATGTGAAGTTAAACATGGAATTCGAGAGAGGTTCATTAAATCTTGATCTTGGCGTTATAATTACCTTAAATTATATTGGTTCACAAACATCACCCGTTCTAGGTAAATTCGATTATGATATTTATATAATGAATGAACTTTTGCGTAAAGGAGAATACAAAAATCCTTTCGATTTCCTTAAACACGATAACTCCATTTTGCTGGATATTCGAGACCGGTTTGAATTGCCGGAGAATTTTTACGAAGATAATCTCAAACAAACTCTCGACAGATTCATTGAGTTGACCCAACGAAATAAATCATCAATTTTTATAAAGTTATATAATTTTCATTCATTGCTTGATTCAACAATTATCAAAGACACACTTTTTATTAACAGTGAATTAGAGACATAAAATGAGTACGAAAAAATATTCAGTAGGGGTTGATCTTGGCGGGACTAATATTAAAATAGGTATTGTATCCGAGGATGGTAAAATAATTAAAAAGGACAGTCTTTCTTCCAAAGCAGATGAAGGACCTGAAAAAGTAATTCAACAAATTAAAAAAGCGATAAAGCAGATTTCGAACAAAAGTAAGGTTAAAGTGATCGGAATTGGTATTGGAACACCCGGAATTGTTTCATCAAAAAAAGGGACTGTAGAAAATCCTCCGAACTTTCCAGGATGGGATAAAGTCCCTTTGAAGCAAATTATAAAAAAAGAATTTCAAAAAGACGTATTTATTGAAAATGATGCTAATGCAGCAGCAATAGGCGAGTTGATGTACGGTGCCGGCAAAAATAAAGAGAATTTTATAATGATTACACTAGGTACAGGTGTGGGCGGCGGAATAATTTTGGACAGAAAAATTTACCGTGGCGAATTAGGCGCTGCCGGTGAGATTGGACATATTACGATTGATCATAATGGACCTAAATGCAACTGCGGTAGTAGAGGCTGTATTGAAGCTTACGCGGGTAACAGATACATAATTTCGAGAATCAGCAAAGATATTTCTAATCATCCTAATTCCCTTCTCTGCAAAATGGTTAGTTCTGAGGGCAAAGAATTAAGCCCAAAATTAATTTACGAAGCTGCTTGCAACAAAGACGATTATGCAATTGGAATCATAACAGATGTCGGTAAATATTTAGGTTACGGTATAGCTTCTGCAGTGAATCTCCTCGATGTAACAAATATAATTATTGGCGGTGGTGTTGCGGGCTTTGGCAGGATATTATTCGATTCGTTCGAAAAAACTCTTATCGAAAGAGTTATGAAACCATTTAAGAGCAGAATAAACGTAAAACCGGCAAGATTAAAAAATGATGCCGGAATAAAAGGAGCTGCTTCTTTGGTGTTCTATAAATCTTAATAATTGGTTAATTTATTCCAACCTTTTAATAACTTTTTACGAGCAGAAATCATCATTTCTTTTTTAATGGAAATTCGACAAGTAATATTTCTTTTCGTCCTTACTGCTGGTTTTTCATTCGCACAGACGATCGATTCAGTTTACTACAAATCTGAAATAGATTCTTTATCGATATTACCCGATTCAATAATTACAGTTCAACAAAGCGATTCATTATTAGTACAAGACACTTTGAAATCACAAACCGATTTGGATGCTGTAATATTTGCATCAGCCACAGATTCAATTTCATTTGATCTTGTTGATAAAAAAATGTTCGTTTACGGTAACGGCGGATTAAAATACAAAGAAACAACTCTTACCGGCGGTAGGATCGATATTAATTTTAGAACAAGTGAGATTGCAGCCGAAGGTGTGATTGATACAAGCGATACTTTAACTGCCGGTTTAGCCGAAACTCCGGTTTTAACCGAAGCTGGCGAAGTTTACGAAGGCACAAAATTAAAATACAATTTCAAAACACAGCAAGGTTTAATATCAGCCGCAAAGAACGCTAAGGACGCTTCTTACTACAAAGGTGATAAAGTTAAAAAAGTAACAAAAGAAATATTTTTTATAAAGGACGGACAATATTCTACTTGCGATGCCAATCCTCCTCACACACATTTTGAAGCACAAGAAATGAAAGTTATCCACGGCGATCAAATAATCGCAAAATGGATATTTATGTTTATCGCCGGAGTTCCTGTTCCTGTTCCGATCCCATTTGCGGTGTTTCCAAATCATACCGGCAGAAGATCCGGTTTTATAATTCCGACGTACGGTTTTACTGGAAGAGAAGGCTCAAACTTTAGAAACTTTGGTTATTTTTTTGCTTTAAGCGATTATTATGATTTAACTTTTACTTCAGATTATTTTACGCGCGGTGGTTGGGCTGCTCGTGGAAGAGCAAGATATGCAAAACGATACGACTTTACCGGAAATCTTGAATCTTCTTACTCAAATAAAATTATAGGCGAAGATGGTGATCCGGATCAGATAAAGCAAAAAGATTGGAAGTTATCATGGTATCATAATCATCAAATTAATCCTACTACCAGACTTGATGTGAATCTTCAGTTTCAAAGCGGCTCATATTTTCAGAACAACAGTTTTAACTACAACGATATTTTAACGCGTGATATTATTTCAAACGCAACGTTAAATAAACGTTGGGAAGAAAGCGGAAATAATCTTACAGTAAACTATAACAGAAGACAGGAATTATCATCTGGAAATATTTACGAAGAACTTCCTAGCGTATCCTTTTCGAATCCGGTTATGTATCCGTTTCAAAAATCCGTACAGTCTTCTGATCAAGAATGGTACGAGAAAATCGGTATAAGTTACAACGGACAATTCCGGAACCGAAGAAACAAAGTAGATGGTGATCTTGATATAAAAGGTGGCTTCCAGCATTCAATTTCAGTAAATAGCAACTCTAAAATCGGGTATTTCAATGTCATTCCGAGAGTAAGCTACACTGAAAAGTGGTACAATAAAAGTACAGTAAAAGATAATTTCATTGTAGAAAGATATTCGGAAGGAACAAGTACGGTAACCTATGTCGATAGCGTTGTTGACCGTGAAGTCCGTGCGATAAAATTTGTTAGAAATTTCGACATCAGTGTTTCTGCTTCAACTAAATTATATGGTATGTTTCAGCCAAATGTATTTGGTGTTGAAGCATTCAGACATACAATAGAACCGAGAATTTCATACACTTACCAGCCGGATTTTTCCGATCCCAAATGGGGATATTACGACTCTTACACAAATGCTTCCGGTGAAGAAGTGAGATACGATAAGTACGCTCAGCAGATTTTCGGCGGCGTTCCATCCGGTGAAAGACAAAGCATTTCTTTTTCCGTAGGCAACATTTTTGAAATGAAAACAATCAAAGATCCAAACGACACAACTTCTCAATCCAACAAAGTGAGACTACTGAATATTTCCGCGAACACAGGTTACAACTTTGCGTCGGACAGTCTAAGACTTTCTGATCTAACCGTCAGTTATAGAACACAAATTACGGATTTACTGAACATCTCAGCAAACACTAGTTATACGTTTTACGATTATGACGGTAGCAGAAAAATTAATACTTTTCTTTCCGATGCCGGTAAAGGTCTTTTTCGTCTAACGAATCTCAGCATTTCTGCATCCACTTCAATTTCCGGTGAAAAATTAAAATCATCCGAAAGTCGAGGAGACGAGAGTGAAAAAATTGCAGAGGATCCCGCATTTCAAGAATTAAAAGGAGAAGAAACAAGATCAATCTATGATGTGTATGAACCTGATTTTTCTATACCTTGGAATTTAAGTCTAAATTTTAACTACAATATGAACAAAACAAATCCATCGGTTGTAACAGAACGATCGTCCGTCGGGTTTAATATCGGATTTAATCTCACTAAAAATTGGAAAATAACAGCTACGGGAAGTTATGATCTTGAAGAAAAAGAATTAGCAGCACCAACAATTACTGTGTTTAGAGATCTCCATTGCTGGGAAATGAATTTTAGGTGGAATCCTCTAGGCGCTTACAGCGGATTCCGTTTCGAGATTAAAATGAAAGCACCAGAATTAAGAGATATTAAAGTTACAAAGTCGGGTGGACTGTATTCCGGTTTTGGAGGATATTAAAAGGAGTTAATCATGGGAAATCCTACTAGAAAAACATTTGTAAGAACAGCCGAATCATTCTTGAAAAAATTAAAAGCAAATAACGACAAAGATTGGTTCGAAAATCATAGAGATGAGTTTAATAATTCTGTCCTTGCACCTGCTCAAGAATTAGTTTTTGAAATTGGGATGGAACTACAATCAATTCGACCGGGAATTGTGGCGATACCCAAAATTGATAAATCAATTTTCAGACTACATCGCGATGTGAGATTTTCGAAGGATAAAAGACCGTATAAAACGAATATTGGATTGTTGTTCTGGGAGGGACCCGGAAAAAAGATGGAAAGGAGCAGTTTTTATTTTCATGTTGAGCCAGGTAAGTTTATTCTCGCAGCAGGATTATATACAATGGAAAAATTGACCCTTAACAAATACCGCGAAGTTGTTTCCAATAAAACCTCCGGGAAAGAATTGAGCGAGATACTAAAAGAAATTCTAAAAGATAAAACTATTCAGTTGGGTGGGAAAAATCTTAAACGTTATCCTAAAGGCTATGATTCTGACTCAGATAACTCTGAGCTTTTACTAAATAATGCACTTTACGTTTTCTTGGAGGAGGATATAAAAAAATATTATGATATTGACATAGTAAAATTATCGATGAAAAAATATATTGCGGCGATGCCTCTTCACGAATGGATTGTAGATAATCTGCATTAACCAAACTCAATATTTATTAGTATATTTGCGCAAGTCTATTGAAAGCAATAAATGAATAAACTCGCTCCTACTGCTGTTATAATTGCCGCCTCCTTATGGGGAATCGACGGAATAATTTTAAGACCTTTCTTATATAATTTACCTGTGTCGCTTGTTGTATTTGTCGAAAGTACAATTATTACAATAATTCTTACTCCTTTATTTTACAAACAGATCCCTGTAATTAAAAACTTAAACAAGCGTGATTTACTAGCATTTGCCGGCGTTGCTTTCTTCGGCGGTGCGTTAGGAACTATGGCAATTACCAAAGCTCTTTTCTTCGTTAACTTTGTAAATCTTTCGATTGTTGTTCTTATTCAGAAACTACAGCCTGTTTTTGCAATCAGTCTTGCGGCAATATTTTTAAAAGAAAAGTTATCAAAGAAATTTTACATATGGGCGGGACTTTCAATTGGAGGGGCTTATCTTCTAACATTCGGCACAAAATTTCCTAATCTTGAAACTGGAGATACAACTGCCGAAGCTGCTTTCTATGCATTAATAGCTGCACTTAGTTTTGCCGCATCAACTGTTTTAAGCAAACGAGCACTAAGAAATGTAAGTTTTCAATTGGGAACTTATACACGATTTTTGGTATCTGCGGTTATAATGTTGGTAATTGTTATTTCATTCGGACAAATCGGTCACATCGAAGATATTACATTCGAACAACTTATGATATTTCTTTTAATTGCATTGACAACGGGCGGACTTGCATTATTTTTGTACTATTACGGACTAAAACGAATCGATGCATCAACAGCTACGATATGTGAACTTGCTTTTCCTTTTACAGCGGTGATACTTGAATATCTCGTACACGATAACATTCTTGATATTGTTCAATGGATCGGTGCTGCAATTCTTCTTTATTCAATTGTGAGAGTGACTAAAATATCTACTCGGAAGAATTTGAAAAAATCAGTTCCTTTATAATTATTCCCACCATTAGATAGTAAGATAAGTACATCAGAACAGCGGAAGTAATCGTTAAATAAACAAAGTTTGCATCTACATATTTTATCCCCCAAATCGAGCCAAATGAAAGCAGAATTGAGATGAGCGGTTCTATCATCAAGAATATCTTAAACTTTTCCGGAAGAGTTTCAGTAAAGTAAAAAATAATCCCGATCGTTAGAAATATAAATGAAAAACCTATAATGTGGTTGTGAGTCGTCATTAAAAGTTCATAAAAAGTTTTTGATGATGATTTAGGAATCCCGAACTCATCAATTTCCTCGCTGCCTCTAAATCTTTCAATAGCTCCTTCCGAAGTGAAAGAAGTTGTATGATTTACAAAAACCAAGCCCATAGATACACCTAATGATAAAACAACTACATAAGTTATGAGAAACTTTTTAATCAGTGAATCTAGATCTGATAGTTTAATTGTTTTCTTCATATAAAAGATACTCGGCAAGCATTGATAATTTTTGAATTCCCTTTGTGACTGAATTTACCGATATAGTAGCACCGCTTATACCGTCGATATCTTCACCAACCTTGTATGATGATTTTGAATTCTTTCCCACGAATTGATTGTTCCATGAATCATTACCAACTCCCCCGCCAATAGTTTCTCTGTATTTAACAATCTTTGAATTGATGATCTCCCCGGTTTTATCAAAAGTTACGCGGAACGTTATCGGAAGAGTTTTGCCAAGAACGTTATCAATTATAGATATTGCTTTGAGTTCTTCTCCTTGATATATTTTCCAGACGTATACCGACTTCATAAAAAATCTCTGTTTAACACTTAATTCAATTTTATTTCTGATTTCGGATGGAATAATAAAATCAGAGAATTCTAACCTCGCACCGGGAAATTCAGAAGCAAGTTTCTTTTCTTCATTATCTTTTATTTCTCCGGCAGTGAGTGTAATAATTATAAAAAGTACTAAAATCGATATGAGTTTATTTTGTTTCATTTCAGAACATGTATCCCACACCGACATTGATCAGATCGGTTTTGCTGTCGTTAAGCTTTACAGTCCTCTGTCCATAATCAAGTTTAAACGCAACACTCTCGAACGGCATAACAGATACACCTATAAGCCACTTTGAAATACTACCAGCTTCTTCTAAAATTCCGTCCGAGACAGTGTGTTGAGCAGTATTATAATTAGTATAACGTATGAATGGAATTACTTGTGTAGTAATCTCAAAAAAGTTGCCAATGTTATAACCCAAATCGACGTAAAAACCTTGTGATGTTTTTATCTCACCTTCATCGTAGCTGATTCTGCCGAACTCTGCAGTTAGAATTACGTTATTAGCTGCATATTTTAGATGTCCTTCGAAAATCATAATCTTATTCGAAGATGAATCACCAACGGCGTTGTTAAATGTTAAACTTGCACCGATAAGTAATCCCGGGAAACCGGTGTAGTTAATCCTTCCGTTTAACATTCCGCTTTTCGCATTAGCTTGAAAGCCCTTTTGTCTTCCGCTTCTTAGTCCTTGTCGTAAAATATTTTCTTGCTTCAGTTTATCTGGATTCAACCCTTCCATTAAAGTTAATACATAATCAAATCCGATTGCATTTCCGAACAGTGAAACTCCGTTACCAAACCACGTAGTTGGAATTATTCTAATAGCATACTCCGGACGCTCAACACTTAAGAATGTAGGCGGTTCATGAAATTCATTTATAATTCCTACATTTGCAAGAAGCACACCTGCTTTCAGCCCAATATATTTAGACGGTTTATAACTTACGTAAGCTTGTTCTAGTTCTAACTCCCCTTCATCATCTGCAACGAGATTATGCTCAAGTTCTACTTCTGCCATAAATGACCACTGTTCGTTCCAGTGGTAAGAATAAAAAAGTACAAACCTGTGAAAATCTAAAGTTTTCTCGGTTGATCCGTCATCATATTTTGATACATTATAGTGTAGTTCTCCATAACCTCCTAATTTAGCTTCATCGGAGAAAAACTCATCGAATGATTGTGCGATAAAATTTGAGCTAAATATTGAAAGAAATAGCCAAAAATTTATGTAGAATCTTTTCATTTATAATCCTAGAATAATGATAATTTTATTTAGACTAAATTTAGATAAGGATAATAAATTATGCAACATTGTTCACAAAAAAAATATGCTTAATCCTATTTTAGGATATAATAGAGAAGATTTATGAAAATGAGTCTAAATCGGGTCGGTAATTTTTTGTTTTGTGTATTTTTCCATAAGATTGAAAACACTTTGCGAATTTCCGGAAATAAATCCATCATTATAGTTATATCTTCCGAAAATTGATTCTTTCGTTTTGCTAAGATTTTTTTGATTAATTTATGAACAAATGGCGCGGCAATTTTGAACCAAACAAAAAGAATAATTGTTGAACGAATCAACATAAAAATCACATCATAATCGCTATCCTCAAAGTAACCATTAAACAGATAAGAGAATAATAAAAGTATGCCAAAAAATATTATAATAGCAATTGTTGATTTTCTTTTATACCATTTAATTTTCGTTTTATTCTTGTTAAATGATAAAATTTCTTTGTTGTTTTCAACTTCTTTAATTGAAATGATTAAATCTTCTCGATCCAGTAATGAAGGAATTTTCCCAGATATAAATCCGAATATGATACCTCCTATTGAATGAATAGAGACATAGACTGCTATTATGAACAGACTTAAATCAAAATAATCATCTGATGATCGCAGTAATCCGAATTGGGTAAGAATAAACGATGCAAAGTTTGTGACCGATTCCCATAAAGTCATACCAAAGAGTAAAGTGAGAATAATTATTTTTTGAAATCCAAAAAGTGTTAAAGAAACAAATCCTGTTAATAGTGCAGCAATTCTATAACCAAAATACTTAAAGAAGAATGCTGCAATTACACCTTGAATTAAAATTGCCGAATATGCTGTAAGCGGGGTGTGAGGACTTACCATTCCTTTAATAACAATTACAGTAAGAGTTGAACGCCAAATATAGGATATTTCCCTTTTCTGGTAATAAAGCATCGATAAGAAAATCACTGCGGAACCGCCAATAAATAAACCCGTAAGGGGAATTCGAGCAGCGTGAAGAATGCCGCCGAAAGCTGCTTCAGAAAACGCCCAAAGTGCTGTAGTTCTAATTGCAGCATTATCACTGATATATTTATTCTTATTCAACTATAAATACTTTCTACATTATCTAATATTAGGGATAATAATCGATATGGAAGATATACGTTAATAGGATTAAAATAAATCAAAAATTATGAAACACCTTTCTCTATGAAAAATGCTGCGCAACGTTTATCCTTAAAATCAAGATGATTATAGAACCAATTTTTAACGCTCTTCAACAACTCTTTATCGACAACGGATCTTCTTTCCTTCTGAAGCCTATCAAAATAATCGGCTATCTTTCCATAGAATCTGTCGTGTTCAAGTTTATGGGAAATGTAGCCGGGGAATTTGGTCTCGAGCATAAACTTTTCTTCAGTATCAAAATGAAGTCTTAAATGATCAACTAATTTTCCAAGTAAATCTTTTTCGATTTTCAAATTCTTGATTTCTAGATTATCATAGAGAGCGTTCACCAGATCTATCATTTCTTTATGTTGATCGTCAATAATTTTAAATGAAGTTAACTCGTTTTGCGTAATTGTAATATACATCTCAGCCCTCTCTTCATTATTATAGGATTTAGATATCTTAAAATACGAATTCCTTCGCAAAAAAAAAGGGTGCACTTAATTGCGCACCCTTTTGAAGATCAGTATTGGAGAAGGCTTTATCTTGTAAACTGTGCCACTGTTATTGAAGTGGTATTCGAGTTAAGACTTCCGTTCACAGTATTCACCGTGCCTGCGTTTATAACCCTGCAATTAAAACTTGTGGCATCACCGCTGAATAGAACAACTTTAATTTCGTATGCTCCCGTCGGCATTGCTCCAAGACTGTAAATATTTTCCGTTGCTGTACCCTGTGCTGATCTCCAGTCTCTATCCAATTGTAGACTTCCATCTGCTGAAGTTTTGGCACCATAATAAACGTGCATTCCATTTGGTCCGTACAGGTGTAAATCCACATCAGTTGTGTGTGAGGAATTGTTAACCCAAGTCAAAGTGGCTTGAAAGTCACCAGTACCGTAAGTAACAGTTGGAACAGGCCATCCATTTGGTCGGCCTTCAACCCATTCACCGCCACCTGGCAGTTGGAGTGATGTCCAACCATCACCGTTCGAAAGCGGACCAGTCCAAGTGACTTGTCTACTGATAGTGCCCGAAGCGGGTACTGTATATGTCTCGATTCTTGGGAGAGTTGACATTGTACCGGGTGTAGTTCTAGTAATCCAAATTTGATATGTTGCTTGAACTAAAATTATGTGTGTGGGTTGTCTTGGCCCGCCAGCCGGATATGACCCGGATGATCCAGTATGTCCGATAGGTGGATTTCCAGGCCAAGTCATTTGATATGGATATTTGTAATTTGAGACTGAAGCAACTGTCAGTGTGTAATAATATCCCGGACTTCCTTGGTACTCAAAGCCACCGTCATAGTCTGTCCTGTCGTCTGTAAATTTTGCTGATGCAGGAAATGTAGCTAAGGAGTAGATTCCTAAATTAAGTGCATCAAAATAAATCAATCTTGCTGACGCATCAACTTCAGCTTTAGGGATCATTAACCACTCTTCGTTTAATGCATCATAATAAACCACATATACCGCTGAAGGGTTAACATCTTCAGGATAAGGGAGCGACATTTTGACAGGCCATCTAAAATTAAATCCTTCAGGACCAAATTTTGCAGGACTGCCAATGAACTGTCCACCGCTTGGCAGTGCAGCAGGAGCTTCCACTGGTGATTCTATTGAAAAAGTAACGCTGGCAGATTCGCCTTGTGAATTTTCCGGAACTGTTCCAGCAATAACGGAAATTGAAATCCCGGAGTTTGTAGATGTTGTTCCGCCGGCTGTTGATGAAACTGTCATCACCGTTGATTCCGGTTGTGGTACTTCCGGACCGCTTGGTGAGTCCTCTTTGTCACAAGCGACAAAGAAAAAAAGCAAAATAATAGTGATAATAGAAAATAATCGTTGCATTGCCTCCTCCAAATTTCTGTTTTTTCTCCTCTTAAACTTAACTTTGAGGTGGAGATGCAACAATAACGTAGAAAGGCTATTCTCAACCCAGATAGGGACTCATGCGATAGATATATAGCACAGATGGACTATAACTAGTCTCTGAAATATTCCACTCCTTCATAATCAACATATCCTACTTTACCATTAAAAAGTACTTCGGCAACTCCGAATAAAATTCTTGATATGCCGTCATATTTAATTTCAGATATCTCCTCACCTTTATCATTTATAAGTCCGTATTTTTCTCCAATTCTTACCGGTGCAATTCCGTGGACAAATTCCCCTAAGCCATCGTATTTAAGATAAGTAATTTCTTCTCCCTTATTATTTATCAATCCCCATTTACCGTTTAACTGTACTTTTGCAAGATCAGTTTCAAACGGAAATGCCAGATCATAAATTAAGGGAATCACAATCTCACCATCTTTATTTATGTAACCGAACTTACCTCCCTGTTTTACGGGAGCCACTCCCTTAGAAAAATATCCAGCCCATTCGTACATATTTGGGATTACAAGTTCATTTTCTCTGTTGATATAACCGGCAAAATTATCAATCGTAACAGTGGCTAAACCTTCGCTGAATCTGCCGGCATATTGATATTGAGTTTCAATTTCAAACTCACCTTTCAGATTTATAAATCCAAATAATGAGTCTTTTGCTACTGAAGCCCAGCCTTCGCTAAAATCACTAGCTTTTGAAAATGCCGGTTCAATAATTATATTGCCAATGGTATCAATAAACCCAATTTTTTTATCAACTCGAACTCTCGCTAAACCATCGTTGAATAACCAAACTTCATCATATTCAGGGGCAATCACTTTCGATGAATCCACATTTCTGAATCCAAATTTTTCTTTATTGCCGTCATAGAAAGGCAATAATTCAGATTCTTGTGCTATTAGCGTGGTTGAAAAAATTAAAAAAAGGCAAACTAACAAATATCTCTGCATTATTAACTTCTCCTCTTGCATGCTTTGTATTAACTAAAATAATTTATCGATGGTCTTGTTCGAGAGGTATTGTAAAAGTAAATTCACTTCCTTTATTAATTTCGGATTTTATGAACATCTCACCTCCGAGCCGTTTTACAAACTCTACACATAAATTTGTTCCCAAACCTGTGCCTTTTTCTTGATCTGTTCCCGGTGTTGTAAAGGTTACCGAAGTATCCAATATTTTTGGAATGTTTTCTTCTTCGATTCCCATTCCGTTATCACAAACAGAGATTTTCATGAATCCATCGACGATTTCTGCATCAATTTTTACAGTTCCATTGGGATATGTAAATTTCACGGCGTTTGACAACAGATTTCGCATAATCAAAAATACAATGTTTTTATCTGAATTTAACTTGGGCAAATTGGTGATTTGATATTCGAACTTAATATTTTTCTTATGTGCGTTTTGTTGTTGAAGTGAAACTGCATCATCAATTATATCATAGATATCAAACTCTTGAGAAATGAAATCTAAATTTCCGGATTGAAGTCTTGCCCAGTCAAGCAATTCTTCAATAAAAGAAAGAACTAATCTTGAAAGATCGTTGACCTTGGTTGCCATCATTTTTACTTCTTCGGGAGTAAGTTCTTCCGAATCTTCTTCAAGGATTTGAGTCAATCCCAATATTGCATTGAATGGACTTCTTAAATCGTGAGAAAGAATTTCGAAAAATTTATCCTTGTTTTGATTTTCTTTTTCCAATTTTATACTGCGTTCTTTTAATTTTGTATTTGTTTCAACTAATTCCTCAGTAGTTCTTTCAAGATGAGCGAACTCGTTTTGCAGTTCGTTTTCGAATAATGGAATTTGCTCTTTATCAGTATTTTCCTGCTTAATAAAATCAAGTGTAATCAATAATCTCGGTAAATCCAAAGATACTTCCGATGAACCGTGAAGATTTATTACTAAATCTTTCTTACTTGTATATTTAGGTTTTAATACCCAATTATTTTTGGATGACCATTTTCCTGTATTTATAAACTCGTCAATAGCAGATTTCAGACTTTTATTTTGATTATCTTTATGAAATAAATCAATCAATTCGCTGCCGATTATAGAATCGTCATATAGATCAAATAAATTTCCTGAAGCATCATTGCAAAAACTTATTTTTCCTTTTGAGTCTAATAATATAACCGGTTCTTGTATTAAATTTGCTAACGTTTCGAATTGAATGTTATCTTTGGATTGACGGTATGAGTGATCCGGAATATTTGAATTATTTTTATCTAATTCATTCAAATTATTAAGTAAATACGAAATTTTTTCTTCGAGATACTTTATAGTCTTATCCAGATCACTCATAAAAATTATTATACTAGTTTAATTGCTCAATTAAAATTATAGGCAGCCATTCCGCCGAATGCAATTGCACTTGTTATTAAACCTATTACTACATATACGACAATTGTTACAATTATTACTACAACAAAATAACCAGCGTATTTTTCTGGTGGAACATTTTTTAATGCCTTAAGACCTAAAAAGAATAGATATAATGAATAAATACCGGCAATTAATGTCAAGAATGAAAGCACTGGAATAATCGAAAAAATTCCACCTACCCAAGATGCCGTGTACGCAAATGCAACCGCTTTAACGGACGCAACCATATCTTTTGTTCCGCCGAAATTTGGAGCCAGTACATCTGCAATGAATGCAACAACATATACTCCAACCAAGGAAAGGATATAAGTTACAACAGCCCAGATAATTCCATCACCAATGGGCACTTTAAAAGTACCAAATCCGTATGAATGACCAACAAAACTGTAACCTATGAAACCTGCAATCGCTGGAATTGCTGCGAGAATAACTACATACTGCGTGAAGATTTGGGAGATTGTCATCGATTCATTTTTGATGACTTCCCATTCTGATTTTGGAGAAAAAAGAACATTTTTAGCACGTTCGACTAAGTTCATATTACCTCCTTATTTTGTGAATGCAAAAGAGCCCTCATTAATATCTTCTAATATACACTAAATCCAAATAACTTGTAATAGCATCGTTTTTTCTTTTATTTTCTAAAATAAACGAATGTGTGAGGTTTCACTTAAAGACTCAGTAAAAAATTTTTATAGTCGGGACGCATTTCTAAAATAAGCAGTCTATTTATTCTCGTGCTGTAAAATATCTATAATTGATTATAACTTATTGATTTCATTTTTTAAGTAATTATAGAAATTTCTATAATGTATTGATAATTATTTCTTCGCGATGTAGTTCATTCATACTTTTTATCAACGATCAGTCTATGTTCAAAATTAGCAACATCAGAAGCGATCTGGTAAACAAGGCTGCACACTTTTAATATTTTTTCAAAATTTATTTCATGCGCATCGTCGCTTGACCGATGGTAATCCTCTTGCATATTATCATAAAAAAACACAATAGGAATATTTTTTCTTGCGTAGTGAACATGATCACTTCTGTAATAAAGTCTTTGTGGATCGTTAGGATCATTAAATGAATAATCGAGAATGAACTCAGAAGATTGTTGATTTGCGTGACGTACAATTTTATCCAGCTCAGTGCTTAATTTATCACTGCCGATACAGTGAAGTGAATCACTACTTTCTCTTCCGACCATATCTATGTTAATGTTGACTACTACATCGGAAATATTTTCAAAATTTTCAGTGAAATATTTTGCTCCCAATAAACCTTTTTCTTCAGCGGAATGGAAAACCACCATTATTGATCTATTGTTTCCCCTTTTTTCTGCAATAGCCCTAATAACTTCAAGCATAGTAACCGTGCCCGAAGCATTATCATCAGCCCCGTTATACACTTCACCGTTCCTAGTCCCTATATGATCATAATGTGCTCCTAGCGAAACAATTTCATGTTTTAATTCCGGGCTATTACCTTCAACAATTCCAACAACATTCCTTGCGATGACAGTTGAATCCTTTAGCACGAAATTGAATTTGATATTTTTAGATAGTTCAAATTTTGTAAAATCTTTATTTTCCGAAATCAATTTCATAATTTGAGTTAAATTTAACTTCTCGTTATCGAAAAGTTCAATTGCTAACTTCTCAGTTATTATTATTTCGGGAATTGAGTTTTTTCTCTCTGAGGTAGAATCCGGAAGACGATAAGAAGCCGCATCAGCGTTTGAAGAATAATAATCCCAATATTTTTCAATCCTTTCGCTTGCAATCATCACAATTCCTGCAGCTCCGTTTTCCAAAGCATTTTGGATTTTTTGATTTCGAGATTCAAAACCTTTCGGAAAATCAACACCTTCGAAGCGGGGATTTTTCCTCAAATTTTCTCCTGAAAGAATTACAATAACTTTATCTTTAACATCGATTGTTTCATAATCGTTTATATTATATTCTGGGATTACTAATCCGTAACCGGCAAAAACCATTTTATAAGACTTGTTCAATTTAGCAGTATCAATTTTCGAACGGTTGGGAATTATAAAATTTTCACCAAGAAAATCAGTGATAGTTTTTTTGTTATCAACAAATAAATCCACAGTTGATGCTTTAGAAAATCCTATCGTATTTAATTTGAAGTTCTGAAAATATGTCCCATTATCTCCGAAAGGTTTTACGTCGTATTTTTTCAATTCCGATGCAATAAAAAGAGAGGCCAATTGTTCTCCCCTGCTCGCGGCTTCTCTTCCTTCCAATAAATCATCAGCAAGAAATTCCAAATTACTCTTTAAGTAGTCTTCAGAAAAATTGAAATTTTGAGCAAAAGAATGGTTTGTTAAAATCAGAATTGTAAAGAGAAAGTGAAAAAACACCCGAATTTCTAGTTGTAAAAAATTATGCATTTAAGTTTCCTAAAATTTCTCGAGCAATTTAAGACAATTTATCTATTATTAACAATTTTCTTTACCATTATTTTTTTAACTTAGAACTCGTTTTTTTTACAATAATATTAATTGGAGAGATATGAAATCGGTAATTGGAATTATAACAACACTACTTATATTTTTAATCTTATTTAGTGCGTGTGGGGAAGATTCAAAAGATAAAACAATTGAAAACACGAAACCGACATCCACTAATGTACACGCCTGCAAAGTAGTGGAAATAGAGCATACACCGGACTACACTTACTTAAATGTTGAAGAAAACGAGAACACATACTGGATTGCTGTCCCTCGATTAGATATAAAAGAGGGAGAAAATGTTTACTTTAGTCGTTTTATGGAAATGAAAAATTTCGAAAGTTCGGCTCTTAAAAAAACATTTGAATCCGTATTGTTTGTAGAGGATATATCTTTCTCACCTCATTTAGGAAATCAAAGCGGTATGGTGATGGGAGACCAAAGCGCAGAAACAATGCATGGCAGAAATGTTGTTTCGCAAGTAACTAATGTTGAAGTCCAACCTCTAAGCGATGGAAAAACAATCTCCGAGATATATGAAAAAGGAGCTGAGTTAAAGGGACAAAAAGTAAAGGTACGTGCCAAAGTCACTAAGTTTAACCGAAGCATAATGGATAGAAATTGGGTTCACCTTCAGGACGGTACTAATTTTAATGGTAAATTCGATTTGTTAGCAACAACTCTCGATGAAACACAAGTAGGAGCTGTTGTAATTGTTGAAGGGATAGTTGATAAAGACGTTGATTTCGGTGCCGGTTATAAATATGACATAATGCTCAAAGACGCTAAGGTAACAGTAGAAACAAATTTATAATGGATTATATTTTTTTTGTAATCGGTTTAATCATTGGAAGCACAGGTACTTTTCTTTACCTTAAAGGAAAGTATGCTTCCCAAATAAGTTCTCTCAAGGAACGCTCTGCTATTCTTGACGAGAACAATCAAAGATTAGATGCAGAAATAAGAACCATCAGAGATGAAAATACCAAATTGCAATCCCGGCTTTCGAGCAATCTTACCGAGATAAAAAATTTGCAACAGAAATTATCCGAAGAAAAAGCAGAGATAGAAGAATTAAACAAAAGATTATCAAAAGAATTTGAAAATCTTGCAAATAAAATATTTTCACAGAACAGCACACGCCTTTCCGAATTGAACAAAGAGAAAATTTCGAGTGTGCTTAATCCTCTTGGAGAAAAAATCAAAGCATTTGAAAGCCGGGTTAATGAAATTTATTCTAGTGACACGAGAGACAGAGCCGCTTTAAAAGAACAGATAAAAATGCTGAGTGATCTTAATCAACAGATGAGTAAAGATGCGGATAATCTCACAAAAGCGCTAAAAGGTGAGACAAAAACTCAAGGTACATGGGGTGAATTTATTCTCGAAACAATTTTGGAAAAGTCCGGTCTTGTGAAAGGCGAACAGTATAAGATACAAGAAAGTATAACGCAAGAAGACGGGAGACGACTTCAGCCTGATGTGGTGGTTTATCTTCCCGAGAATAAAACTTTAATAATAGATTCTAAAGTATCTCTAACTGCTTACGAAAGATTCACTTCGAGCGATGAGGATGAGGAAAGGAAAAATTTTCTTAAGCAGCACATCGACTCCATAAGAAATCACATAAAATCACTGAGCGAAAAAAACTATCAAAATATATCTAAACTTAACTCACACGATTTCGTATTAATGTTCTTACCAATAGAACCTGCATTTGCACTTGCTGTTCAAAACGAGGAAAACATTTTCAATTATGCTTTTGAGAGAAATATTGTTATCGTAAGTCCTTCGACGTTATTTGCAGTGCTTAGAACAATTGAAAGCATTTGGAGGCAGGAAAAGCAATCAAAATATGCTCAAGAAATTGCTGTTCTAAGCGGAAGATTGTACGACAAGTTCGTTAATTTCTTGAGTGATTTAGACCAGGTAGGACAACGTTTGGAACAAGCCCAAAGATCCTTTGAAAGTGCAAAGCGCAAAATTAGCGACGGGCAAGGAAACATGATAAGTACAGCCGAAAAAATTCGTGAACTCGGTGCAAAAAATTCTAAAACCCTTCCAGATAATTATACTGATAAAGCATTAGATGAATGATGTTACAACTTCGGTTATTCTTCTTACTTTTATAAAACATCTCAAAAATACTACTGCAATAAATATTATATTGCTTTTAATTCTTTCTGCAATTTGGAGTACAACTAAAATGAAAGCTACTTTATCAATCTTACTTCTTATTTTTTCTTTTTCTACACTCACTGCACAAGATAATGCTACAAAAAATATTGCATCTACAATAAAATCAGAATCTCTAATAAATACCGTTAAATATCTTTCGTCCCCGGAATTGGAAGGAAGACTATCCGGAAGTAAAGGATATTTTAAAGCTGCTCAGTTTATGGCGGATGAATTTAAATCACTTGGTCTATTACCGGTTGAAAACAATAATTATTTTCAATCATTCAAAATAGAGTTGAATGAAATTATTCCACCCAGCGAATTGAGTATAATTGTAAACGGTTTGAATAAGAAGTATAAACTCGGGAGAGATTATGTCTACAGAGGATTTAGCGGAAGTGGCGATTTTAATGCCGAAGTTGTGTTTGTCGGATATGGAATGTCAATACCTGCAGAAGGTTATGACGATTATAACGAAATTGATGTTAAAGACAAATGGGCAATGATGTTTAAATACTCGCCAAGTTGGAGAGTTAACGATACTATAAATTGGAGTGGAACTTCGATACGAGGAAAGGCTCATACCGCAGTAAAACATGGGGCAAAAGGAGTTTTATTTGTTTCACTTCCTAATTCGGAAAACCCCCAGAAACCAATCGGAAGTGTCCTAGCAGGTGAAGAAGAACATCTCGAAAACATCCCGCTTATTCACATTGATATTCCAGTTGCTGATGAAATTCTTTCTGCTTCCGGATTTAACTTAAGCATGCTTCAGACAATAATTGATTCAACGAAATCCCCTAACTCAATCAGAACAAAAACTCATATTAAAACTATCACCAACACTGTATATAACAAAAATGCTGTAACAGTGAATGTAGTCGGTTTTCTCGAAGGAAATGATGAAGTTTTAAAGAATGAATATATTGTCGTAGGCGGACATCTTGATCACGTAGGACAGCAAGCAGGCGAAATCTACTTCCCCGGTGCTAACGATAATGCTTCAGGATCAGCGGGAGTTCTGGAATTAGCACGTGCGTTTTCAAAAATTAAGGATGAATTAAAGCGATCAATTATATTTGTTCTCTTCGCCAGCGAAGAAGCAGGACTCTATGGCGCCCAGCACTATGTCAACAATCCCCCCTTTCCCCTAGAAAAAACAGTTGCTATGATAAATATGGACTGTATTGGTTATGGGGATAGCATAAGGGTGGGCAACGGTTTGAGCGCACCAAATTTGTTTGAGATTGCAAAACAAAATGATAAACTCTACACAAAGATGATGGTAGATAACACTTGGAAAGGCGGTGGTGCGGATGCAACTCCATTTCATCGAAAAAGTATACCTTCACTTTATTTTGTCACAACTAACAGTTACGACCATCTTCATTGGCTTACTGACACATATGAAACTCTAAACCCGGAATTGTTTGAGAGATTAGTTCAATTAGTTTTTTATACTGTGAATGATATAGCTTCGGGAGATTATAAAAAAGAGGAAGTGATAGATTAATATCACTTCCCTATTTGAAAGTAGTTCTAAAGTACTGATTCGAGTTTATCTAAAGTATCTTTAACATCTTTTGTAAATATCGAGACGACATTTCGTTTCTTGCTCAATAATGATTCTCGATCTCCTAATGCCTGCGCGACTTTCAGTACATTGAAAGTAAGTTTAGATTCATTTCTCCCGGCATCATCTGGAATAGCAACATTCTCCTCATTAAGAGAAATTATTTGAAGGAACAATCCGTTGCCGCCATCACCTTTGTGAAGTTGACCCGTTGAATGTAGAAATCTTGGACCATAACCGAAGGTAGTTGCAATTTTGTATTCAGATAAGATCTTGGAGCGCAGTGGATCAAATAAAGCTTGATCATATTTTATCGGATCGACAAACGCCTGTATCGCAAAATATGAATTGCTTTGCTTTTCTATTCCACTTTCAACTAGTTTTTTAACACAATCGAAAGATTTACATTCTCCAACTGATGAAACGATCTCAGTATTTTCATCTATACGAATTGTGTCGGTCATCGATAATTTTCCGGTTTCCTGATATGCAGAAAGAAATTTTCGTGTTTCAGACTTTGCCGATTCAACATCAGGCTGATCGAAAGGCTGAATTTTCATACGCCAGCCGGCAATTGCCGTAATCATTTCCCATAAGAAGAATTGTGCCCCCAGCGAATAATTTCCATCAACAGAGATATCGATAACCGGAAAATTTTTATCGATCAATTCTTTTTTTAGTGAATAAGTACTACTTTCATTTTCGAACGACGTGAGAACAAAAATTCTATCCTTCGAATAATTCTCAATATTTGAAAGAGGTTCAAGATCAACAGGCAATATTCCTTTTCCAACTTTTCCTGTACTTTCTGCAACTAATTGCTCGACCCAAGCACCTAAATATTTTTGATTTCCTGAATTTACAAGCGTTAGTTTATTGATATTATTAATCGCAGCTTCACCTAATAAACAACCGATTTTGACTGATGCAAATTCAGTAACCCTATTGTGAAAATCCTTATGTTCAAGCACAATTTTATTTGCTTCGATTAATAATTTTCTAACATCAATTCCCATCAAAGCTGCGGGAACAATCCCAAACAAGGATAATGCAGAATAACGTCCCCCGATGTTTGCATCATTTAAAAATATTTTACGGAATCGCAGTTCTCTAGCCATTTTTTCCAATCCGCTTCCCGGATCGGTTATAGCAACAAAATGTCTCCCGGCATAATCACCAATTTCGTTTACACATTTTGTAAAGAAATATTTCATAAATGAGATTGTTTCAACCGTTCCGCCCGATTTTGTAGAGACAACATATAGCGTTTCTGATGACTTTAATGTTTGCGAATAATATTTGATTGTATCAGGATCGGTACTGTCCAGAACCAGCAATATTGGATACCCGAATTTACGCTCGAATATTTTGCTGAACACTTCCGGAGCAAGACTCGATCCACCCATCCCAAGCAGTAGAATATTTTTAAACTTATCTTTAATCTCTTCTGCAAACGAAAGAATCGAATCAATCGATTCAAGAGTCGTTTCGACCGAATCAAGCCAGCCGAGTCTGTTGGAAATCTCATCCGGTTTTTCACTCCAAACCCGGTAGTCTTTAGCCAAAATTCTTTTCAAGATATTTTCATTAGCAAAATCTTTAAGAGCAGAACCAAAATGATTTCCTAATCTTCCGGGATAAACTTTTACTTTCATTGAATTCCTTGTAAAGTATAAGCAATGATTATTGTTAGCAATAATTTTTATTCAAACTTTTTCATTAAATCTGAAACAGCATCTTTATGAATCATAAAATCCATCATCTTCAGTTTTACATAATCTTCATGAAAGAAATAATAACCGAAATTATTTCCATCTCTTGCACTTGCACCGGAATCTTTTATTAAAAACCAATCCTTTCCGTCTTTTTCAAGATAACCAACAAGATGAATTCCGTGATCGTCGGTTGTTGTGCCGTTTGAAAATCTGAACTGTCGAGAATTCTCATCGATATATTCTGAAGGAATGTCGAATGTAGGAACAACAAACACATCAAGTTCGGTTACTTTTCCTGCTTCCGAAACATCTCCGCCAATACTTACTGTGTATCCTTCTCTAACTGCTTTTTTAAGAGTATTTATAAATTCATCGAGCGGCACATTGTGATAATCGGAATTTTTCCACCAGTTGTCCGGAACCGGATAATCGACTTTTGTGAAATACGGTTTTTGGAGAAGCGACAAGATATCTATATAATCATCAGGATTTACTTTTATTACCTCACTCATAAATTGAAGCGGAGTGTAATCCTTTCCCTCGAATTCAAAACTTACTGGTGGTTTACCCATGTATGAATCCAAAATTGATATTATTGTTTCCATCACAACTGATTCATTCCACATCGAATGCTTTTTCACGGTCTCAAGATAGTTTCTCATATCTTTATGCATTTTGCTGTGATTATGAAATTTTTGTCCGGGCAGCATTCCGTCATAAACAGAGATCGGGACTATTCCGTATTTTCTCCATATTTTTGTAACTGCATTTGCTTCAGAACCTTCTTCAAAAATCGTTTCCCCTTTTGAGTGAATATAACCCAAAGCTTTTTCGATGTATTCAAAATAGACAGTGTACATCTCGCTTAATTTAATCTTCTTTCCGGTTAGTCTAAAGATTTCCGATTCAAAAAAAGAAGTTGTGGAATAGGACCAGCATGTTCCCGTATTTCCTTGTGAGACCGGTTCGTTGTGCCACTGAGAAGTAAACTCATCAACTGATTTAGGAAGATCATACGATGTTAGGTCAACTTGAAAGAATTTTCTTTCCGGTTTGTCCTTCTGTTCAAACTCTTTAATTCCCTTAAGAATTTCGTTAACATAAAATCCGCTCTTCCTTTCAACAAAAGCACCCTTATCCTGTGAATAAATACTAATACTTATAAATAATAATATTAGAACTAATTTAATTAAATTTTTCATTTGTACTCCTTTTTATGTAATGCATTTCAAAATTAGTAAATAATGCTAAAAATTGATAGAAGAAGCGTTGTGGGTTGGGTTTTTGTTAAAACCGTTTGGTGAGATTGAGATAAAATCTTCCGTACGTAATATTCTCTTGAAATGTACCTTCATAATTAAATGAAAGTGATAATTCTCTCATGATTTTCCATCCGAGATCAAACATAACAGTTTTCTGATTAAGTTTTGAATTGGTGTTCAAATATTCATAATCCACTAAGCGAACACCTAAACCGCTGTAAATAATTCCTGAGATAATATCCCGTGACATTCTTAGCGCAAATATATTTCCATCCACATAATTTGTCTCAAGTGAATTATAATTAATACTGAGTGATGCTTCAACAAAAGGAACTCTAGTGTAAGAAGCAGAAGCTCCGAAAGTGATAGAAGGATTTTGATCGCCTTCTGTTTTTCTATAGCCATAATTTGCCGATAGCATCAAGTATTTTATTGGGCGTACTGTTGTTCTAATTCTTATACCTTGACGTCTGGCTGATTCAAGAAGACTATCGGCATAATCTTTAAATGTTTCATAATAAATAACGTTTTTTCGTGAATCATAACTTACCGAAAAACTTAATTCCGAAATTGGTCTGTACGAAACTGAACCATAAATACCTGTGAATGAAAAATCGGATTTTTCTTGGTTGTTCTCGCGTTTGTACAAATCGATCTCTGCTGAGAGAAACAAATGAACGTTTTCAATAAAACTATTGTTATGTTGAAGATATAAAAATCTTCTATCTGTATTGAAATCGTTAGTCTGCTGAAATGCAGCTAATGATGTTTGAATAAGTCTATTTTTTATCGTATCGGAATGAGAGATGAACGCTCCATATTCAAATAATTTTATGTTATAACCGTAATCTGAAAAATTTGGACGTGAACCTACAATGGCTCCGGTGGAAAAATCACCAAAATTGCTTTCGAACTGAAATCCGTCAATTGCGCCGATATTTGAAACTTTTCTATTAATTTTTCTTCCGATGCTTAAGGTCATTCTTTCGTTTAATTCATAGCCGGCATTAAGACTGTAAATTTTAACAGCTTTTCCAATATTTTCCGTTATTTTAGCCCATTCGGTAGTTCTATAGTTAAAAGAAAGATAAGACTCAACCGAAACCGGGGTCTCGCCAAGATTTTCTCCTCTAAACGATGCGGTATAACGCCAACGTTGATAATCAATTGAGTTTGTATTCGATAAATTCGAATAAGTCGATATTGAGAGTTTTCCATTAATATTTTCTTTGAACGAACTTTCGAGCACTTGCGTTATTTCGCTATCCTGTTTGATTAATTCATCATCGGTTACTTCTTTTTCCTGCACATCAACAATTGGTTTTTCGGCGATCGATTTTTTACCATAAATTTTATCTCCTACTTTAAGATCATAACCATTAATTGGTTTTCCCGCAGCTGAAGTTGTCGATAAAAATTCAATTAAAATCGCTGGGTTCATTACATTATTTGAAAGTGTAAAGAGAGTATCTTCGACAGATAAACCTGTAGTATTACTAAACCTTACATATACATTTTGAGAAGAAAGATATGATACTTCGCCCTCTATTAAATTTGACTGTGCTAAAGCTGTTACAACAGATATAAGAAATATGTATACTATTTTACTTATCATTTAAAAGTGTTTTTTAATCTCAACATCAATTTATCGCTTCCATCCGGGTGACAGTCATAACATGCTTCGCTTTGATAAACATAACCGTTCACATCACTGTGTTCGTCGTCCATATCGGCTTGATTGTGCTCGTGACAATCAATACAGGAAAAGATTGAATAGTCATTAGCATTAGTATGACAATCGGCGCAGACATTCCATTCTCCTTGATGTTTCCCGGAATAAATTGGGAAATATTGTCCATCGTGGTTAAATGTTGAAGGCACCCAAGCATTTGTATTATGGCATACTTCGCATGTCGTCGGGAATTGTGCCGACGCGTGCGGAGGATTTGTTGAATTATTATAATCGTCCTGATGACATCCAATACATTCATTTGGTGTATTATTGTAATCCCCGTTATGGCAATCAGCACAGTTATCTGCAATGGCTGCATGAGCACCCAGCAGAGGAAAGTAATCGTTATGAATCGGAAATAGTGCAGGTTCCCAATTAGGTGCGGGTGTATGACAAGTTTCACACTGAAGCGGTAATCCCAGTGCTTGATGATTTGGATTTAGTGAATTATTAAAATCATCATTGTGACATGAATTGCAATCAGTTGGAGTTCCACTATAGCCTTGACTATGACATTCGCTGCATTCTACATTTTGATGTTCTCCAACAAGTGGAAAATCTGTGTTATCGTGGTCGAAACTCGTTTCTTCCCAACTATTAAAATTATGGCACATTTCACATTGAGTTGGGAAACTTTGGCTTAAGTGTTCTGGAGCCGAATTATATTCCTCTTCATGACATGAAAAACACAGAGGACTAGTGTTGGTTGTTGAGCCTTCATGACAACTTGAACATTGCTGAATTATTGCATGTTGACCCAATAGTTCAAATCCGGTTGTGGAATGATTAAAAGTTGATGGAACCCACCCGTTCGTGTTATGGCATGATTCACAATCAACTGATATTCCGGCAGCTGAATGATTTGGATTTTGTGTATTTGTATAATTATCATTATGGCAACTATTACAATCTTTCGGTGTGTTTGTGTATCCGTTTGTATGACAATCAGAGCAGTTTACATTTGTATGCTGTCCAGTTAGAGGAAATTCTGTAGTATTATGATCAAATGTTGTCTCTTCCCATGCATTTGAATTATGACACATCTCGCAAGTTGTTGGATATTGCTGAGCTAAGTGTTCGGGAGCTGAATTGTATTCGGTTTCATGACAAGCCAAACATAAAGGACTTGTGTTGCTTGTCGATCCTTCGTGACAGTTCGAACATTGCTGAATATTTGCATGCTGACCTAATAATTCAAACCCGGTTGTGGAATGATTAAAAGTTGATGGATTCCAAAGAGTTGTTGTATGACAAGTTTCACACGTTGTTGCAATTCCCGCATCTTGATGATTCGGATTTGCTGCACTAGTGTAATTTGAATTATGACAATCAAAACATATTGTGGATGTTCCCGAATAACCTGTTGTATGACAAGCACTGCAGTCAGTATTTATATGAGAACCTGTCAGTGGGAATTGAGTATCATCGTGGTTAAATGAAGTTTCCTCCCAAGTCTGCGAATTATGACACATCTCACAAGTTGTCGGATAACGTTGGTCTATATGACCGGGAGCTGAATTATATTCATCTTCGTGACAAGCAAAACATTCCGCACTGGTATTTGATGTCGAACCAACATGACAGCTTGAACACTGCTGAATTAATGCATGCTGACCCAATAATTCAAATCCGGTTGTAAGATGATTAAATTCCGATGGTTTCCAAACAGATGTGCTATGACAAGTTTCACATTCTAGTGAAATACCAGCTTCTGTATGATTTGGCAGAATCGCAGATGAATAATCATCACTGTGACAATCTTTGCAGAGTGAAGGTGTTCCTGAATAACCAGAAGTATGACAAACCAAACAATCAACATTTATATGTGAGCCAGTTAAGGGGAAATCTGTATTATCGTGAGAGAATGATGTTTCCTCCCAACCAACCGGAGAATGACACATTTCGCATTCCGTCGGATAAGCTTGGGAAACATGCTCCGGTGCTGTATTATATTCCTCATTGTGACATTCAAAACAAATTAAAGGAGTGTTTTGAGTTGTTCCCAAATGGCAATCGGAACACTGTTGAATTGAAGAATGCAGACCAATTAATTCAAAACCTGTTGAGGAATGATTAAAGTTAGAAGGTGTCCAAGCGTCCGTGTTATGGCATGTTTCACACTCCTGAGGAAGCCCAGCCGCTGTATGATTTGGGTTTAAAGAACCGGTGTAATCATCATTATGACATTCATTACAAAATATAGGTGTGTTTGCATAACCGTTTGAATGGCATTCGAAACAATCAATTGTTCTATGTGCACCGGTTAATGGGAAATTTGAATTTGCATGATTAAAACTTTCATCCCCGCTCCCTGTTGGATGACATGCGAAACACTCAGTGGACTGATAAATATATCCATCTACACCCTGGTGTTCTTCGTCAGTATCCGTGCGGTTATGCTCGTGACAATCAATGCAACTGAAAATTGAAAAATTATTTTGAACTGTATGGCAATCAGAACATTCAACCCATTCACCATTGTGTTCGCCTGAGTAAATTGGGAAATATTGTGCATCGTGATCAAATGTTGCCGGTTCCCAAGCAGTTGTTGTATGACAAGTTTCGCAGTCAGTCGAAAATCCTGCTGATGTATGGTTTGGATCTTGTGTGTTATTAAAATCATCAGAGTGACAGTTAAAGCAATTGTTTGGAGTAGATGTATATTGACCTTCGTGACAAGAAAAACAATCATTGGCAATTAATGAATGCGCCCCATCCAATACAAAAAACTCATCATGAATTATAAACTGAGCCGGTTCCCAACCAGCCACGGTTGTGTGACAATCTTCACATTGTTGAGAAATTGAAAGTTCAATATGATTTGGATTTATCGCAGAATTATAGTCAGTTGTATGGCAATCGAAGCATAGGTTAGGTGTATTTGAATAACCAGATGAATGACATTCAGAACAATCATTTACTGAAGCATGTGCTCCATCTATTACAAAGAACTCATTATGAACGGGAAACTGCGCAGGCTCCCATCCCGGAAGGGCTGAATGACAATCAGCACAATTAGTAGATAAACCAAGTTGTTGATGGTTTGGATCAGAACTTGAATTATAATCCTCTAAATGACAAGATGAACATTCGGTTGAAGTTCCTTGATAACCGGAAGCATGACAGTCAACACATTCTGTAAAAAGGTGAGAATCAAGAAGTGGAAAATCAGTTAATGAATGATTAAAACTATCTTCGGAACTGCCGTTCGGATGGCAAGCATAACAACTTTGGCTGTCGTAATTATAACCGTTAACCCCACTGTGCTCCTCATCCATATCCGTTTGATTATGCTCGTGACAATCAGTGCAGCTGAAAAATGTAAAGTCAGTACTATTTGTATGACAATCCGTGCAATTATCCCATTCGCCGAAATGCTCTCCTGAATAAATCGGGAAATATTGTCCATCGTGATCAAATGTCGAAGGAGTCCATGCAGTAGAATTATGACATTCTTCGCATTCAGTTGAAAAATTTGATGTTGAGTGCGGCGGATCTAAAGTGTTGTTGTAATCTGATTCATGACAACCGAAACACAAGTTCGGCGTATTGTTGTATCCAGTAGTGTGGCATTGTACACAATCATTTCTAATTTCGTTATGCGCTCCGATTAACGGATATATATCATCATGATTAACAAAACTTGCAGGCTGCCATCCTGGATTAAGCGTATGACATGTTTCGCAGTTTTGCGGAAAACTATTCTCAATGTGGTTTGGATTTGTGGTTGTGCTATAATCTTCAGAGTGGCATTGGTAACACTCTTGAGATAAACCGGAAAATGAGTCTTGATTATGGCATGCGAAACAATCACCAATTGAATGTCCTTGAACTAATGGAAAGAAATCATGTGAAATATTCTGTGTTGTCCATGTCTGATCGGTTAATTGATGACATTCGAGACAATCGGTTGGAAATCCTGCTTGAACGTGATTAGGATTCTGACTGTTAAGGTAATCTTGCTGATGACACACAAAGCATTCGATTTCGAAAGGTTCAAAACGAAGCAGCGAACTCGTTTGATGACATGCATAACAATCTGCTGTTCTGTGAGCACCAAGTAATGGAAATCTGCTAAGCTCATGGATTTCGATAATGTTTGATACGACCCATGATTGCGGTTCGTGACACCTTGCACAGTCGTTACCAAGTGTAGTTTCATGGATATCGGTGTGACATTCAAAACAATTTGTTGGAGCTTGATTGAAAACCAAAGACTCGTGACAGTCAATACAATTGACTGATTTGTGTTGTCCTGATAATTCAAAATTTGTGCTGGAGTGATCGAACTTTACTTCATCTAAATTTATTTCCCAATTAATATTGTTATGACAATTTTCGCAGTCAAGTTTAAAATCTTTTCCGTGTGGAGATTGAGCAAACGAAAACGATAAAAAACCTATCAATAAAAAAATTATTCGTGACAAGTTTTGCATTTTATCTCTTCATATTTATATTTAACGAACACTCCTGTCTTTAAGTTCTTTTTGGGATGACACTTTTCACAGCTTACATTAATATGAGCTCCATCCAATGGGAAATCTGTTTCAGAATGATTGAAATTTACAGGCTTCCAATCGAAATACCCATGACATCTAGCGCAGTCGGTTTTCCCATTTATTCTAAATTGTTGAAAATGTTGGTCCTCATGGCAGAACTCGCAATCTTTAGGTAACCCTTGAAATTGTTGAACATTATTACCCTGTTTATCTTTAAAATGACAGTTCCTGCAGCTTGTTTTTAGATGTGTCCCAATCAATTCAAAACCTGTTTTAGAATGATCGAAGTTATTCACAGACCAGCTATCCGAATTATGGCAATTTTCACAACCATTTTCAATGAAAAACTTATCACTTATTTCATTTTTGTGAATGTTTTCATGACACGCAACGCACGAAATATCATTGAACAAAAAACTCCACTTATCATTTTTGTAATGACAATTAATACATGGCACGGCTAGATGACTTCCCTTTAGTTCAAATCTTGTTTTCGTATGTTCTATGATTCCAATAAGCGATGGAGAAAACCCTTGTTCTGTATGACATACACTACAATCACGAAAATTATTTTTTACTAATTCTCCTTTATGATAATCCTCGTGACAATCTGAACATAATTCGTGTTTTATTTTTACCGTATAAGATTCTTTATGACATTTACTGCATTCGATATTTGCATGTTTCCCTATAAGTGTAAAGTTTGTTTTAGAGTGATCAAATCTTTGAAGATTTACAGTATTCCTAAATGATATTTCATTATGGCATTCAAGGCAATTGTTGCCGAACTTTCCCCTGTGTACATCTTCATGACAATCGATACATTTTTCGAAATTTTGTATTCTGAATATCTTCGTATTCTCACTTTGTATGTTTTTGTGACAAGTAAAACACTCGACCTTAACATGAGCCCCCTTTAAAACAAATTTCGTTTTATTGTGATCAAATAAATCCGCCGGTTTAAATGATTTAGTAGAGTGACAAGTCTGGCATTCATTTCCCAGTGTTTCATTATGTTTATCTTCATGACAGCTGATACATCTATTATTCAAACCAAGGAAAGTATTTTTTCTCTCTACTGTAAAACTGCTGAATTTACTGTTATGACAACTGTTGCACTCAATTTTAATGTGCTTCCCCTGTAATTGATAACCGGTTAAATCGTGATTGAATGATTTTTGATCAAATCTGATTAACTCAAAATTTCTTCCATGATGTTCGCTGTGACAGTCGTAACATTCTTTACCTTTTACTTCCGATGAAGAATGATATCCCTCATCATCATCAATTCTTGTTTTAATTTCTGAATGACATTCTAAACATTTAGAATTATAAACTTTTTCACCGAGAACATGACATTTTGTACAGTTGCTCAACCCTTCCAAATCTTTATGTGCGTTTGATAAATCCCCTGGAGAAAGCTGGGCAAAGATTGAATTTGAAAGCAGCAGAATTACAATAATTATAAATAATCGATTATTTCTTTTCATGCTTGAGAATCGCGTCCCCAAATTTTTTAGTAATTCTAATCCCGGCAGATTCTAAAAATTTAGTTGGTAACTCACCGCCGGCAAATATGTAAACCAGATCATTCTGAAATGTTTTAACTTCTCCTTCAATATCGATAATAACTTCTTCTTCCTTTATCTCAATAAGATTGGAATTATAAATAACATCCAACTTTTGCTTTTCAAGAGCTTCTTTTAATTTTGATTGGTTCTTTGGTTTGATTCTCGCAAATTTATCCTTTCTATAACTAAGTTTTACTTCGTTGGTGTCAATTAACATCATTGCAGATTCAATTGCCGAATCGCCGCCGCCTACAACGATAATTTTTTTATCATTTATATTTTCCGGTTCAAGCAAACGATATGCAACGTTCGGGCTATTCTCACCTTTGATACCTAATTTTCTAGGCGTTCCACGCCTTCCGATTGTTAACAACACTTTCTTCGATTTAACAGAAGTACCTTGATTAGTAGTAACTATGAAACCTTCATCAACTTCATCAATTGATTCAATTTTTGTTCTTTCTGTTATTTCGATTTTATTTTCCGATAAAACCTTGTTCCATAATTTTAACAATTCCGATTTATTTGTTTCAACAAATTTAACTTTCCCATATAAAGGAAGATCCATAGGTGAGGTCATTACTAATTTCGCTCGTGGAAAAGTATAAACAGTTCCGCCAAGACTATCCTGTTCGAATATCTGAAAATTTAATTTATTTTTTTTTGCCTCCAGCGCCGCAGAAATACCTGCAGGACCGGCACCGATAATAACCAGGTCTAGTTTATCGGTATTTTTGTTCCCTTTTAATGTCGCGCAAATTGATTGAACAGCTTGCTTCCCTTGTTCAACCGCATTCTTTATCAAACCCATCCCGCCTATTTCACCGGCAATAAAAATTCCTTCAACATTTGTTTCAAAACTCGGTGAAACGTGCGGAAGTTCCACTCCCCTTTTTTCAGTACCGATACACAGGGTTATTGCTTCAACGGGACATGCATGAAAGCAAGCACCATGACCGATACATCTTGATGCATTTATTGTTTGTGCTTTCCCGTTTCTAATCCCGAGAATATCCTTCTCTGGACATGCTGCAATACATGCACCGCTTCCTATACAAGTATCTTGGTCAACAACTGGATGAAGAGATACAGGTTCAAAAAGTCCATCTGCTTTAGCGGCTTCAATCTTTTGTGAAACTACTTCAGAACTTTTTCTTCCTTTCCGGATATAAACTAAAATGACAGCAACTACGAAAATGGAAACAATTCCGTAAACAAGAATTTCTTCAATTAAGACTTCGCTCATATTAAAATATCCAGCGATAACCAAAAACAATTGTTACCGCAACATGAACCAACATTATTACAAGCATAATTATAGCAAATGGAAGATGAGCTACGTGCCAGTACTTAAATAATTTTTGCATTGTACGCAGTTGACTGATTCTTCTCTTTATTGTGAGTTTTCTTTTGACAAGTTTTACTATTTGTTTGTAGCGTTCACCGGTAATTTGATTTTTCTTTAAGTTATTTTTTACGGATGATAATTCGGAAAAGTACAATTTGTATTGATCGATAACTTGTGAAAAAAGATTCCTTTTTTTATCTGAAGATTTACGAACATCTTTTTCAATCTCATAAATAAAATCATCCGGCAAATTATAATCTGATTTAATCTCAGAGGAAATTCGTTCATTTAATTCTTCTATTTCCCTCACTGTCAATTCCCTTCCCTCAATGGTTCTAGGTATTTGAATATAAATAAATCTTCCTATCACACCGCTTAAAACAACAGCTACCATCGAAAAAAAACTTATCGATACAATCCCGCCGAACTTAAAAGCCGTATGATATAAAACCAATATTGGCCCGAGAGTGCATAAGAATATATGAAACTCAAGCCAGTGTTTTAAGATACCAATTCTTCCGAACTTACGAACTCTTTTCCTAAGCATGTATGTTGAAACACCTATCAGCATAAAAAGAGAGCCGGCAATTCCTAAACCATGGCCTATAATTCCACTCGGCTTAAACAATTGGTGAGATTCGTGAAAGAATCTTTCTTCAAGTGAGGTTAAGTAATATGAGTATCCTTCATAACCAATAATTATAGTTGCAAATATTACGATAAAAACAAAAGTGCCAATATAAATACGGTGAACTGTTTTAGTCATTTAACCGATTTATGAAAGTGAAGGTAATAAATTAACAATAATTAAGGAGGCTGCTTCGCCAATGCAATATTTCAAAATTATTGCAGTAAATCAAGATGAGTACTGTAATAATTTTATTTAATATCCTTGGCCGGAATAAATTTCATTGAAATTGAATTTACACAATGTCTCGTGTTTTTTTCTGTAAATCCCTCACCAAGAAAAACGTGACCGAGATGACCTCCACATTTTGCACAAATGATTTCAGTTCTTCTTCCATCCGGATCAAGAATTCTCTTCACAGCTCCGTCAATCTCATCATCAAAACTTGGCCAGCCGCAATGTGAATCGAATTTGTTTTCCGATTTGTATAAATGAGCCCCGCATCTTTTACAAGAATAGATTCCATGTTCTTTATTATTGAGATACTCTCCAGTGTAAGGTCTCTCCGTTCCTTTATGGATGATAATTCTTTCTTCTTCAGGCGTAAGTTTGTTGTAATCCATTGTATCCCTTTCTTGTGCTAAAATATTTACAAAAATGGATAAGTATATAATGAATAATAATCTAACTATTAACATAAAGTATTTCCTAAAATTTTGTTGTTACATTATAAAATTTTCGCAAATAATACATGGCAAAAAATTACACCATATTTTGGACAAGTAAAAGAATAATTATATTACTTGTCAAATTAAATCAATTACTATGAAAACAACTCTAAAGACAATAGGAATTTGTTTCATTACATACTTTTTCTCGTTTGCTCAGGCGGGAAAGTTGGATTCCGTTAATCTTGTACCCAATTATTCCGTTGTAGAAAAATATTTTTCGGAGGATATTAAAGATACTTTTTATGTTTATCTTAAACTTCCAAAAAATTATAAACCAAATGAAAAATATCCTGTATTGTATCTGCTTGACGGCGATATTGCCTATACAATGGCTTACAGTATTGTTAGATATCTTCAGTATAATAACGAAGTTCCGGATATAATTATTGCAGCAATAGGTTATGGCAATTTAATAAACGGTAGCGCTGAAAATATGCGGTTGAGGGATTATTCAATTTCAAAATTAAATTATGATGATATTTCCGGTGGAGCAGATAAGTTTTATGATTTTCTTACCGGGGAAATTATTCCTGCACTTGAGAGCAAATACAAAATTGATGATGGCAACAGATCGATTTACGGACATTCACTATCTGGATTATTTAGTATTTATTGTCTTATGAAAGGAACAAATTTCTTTTCATATTATATTGTAAGCAGTCCTTATACCACTGATGATTTGGATAATATTTTAAGTACTTTTTCAAAAAAGCATTTTGAAAATTTTGATGGGAAAATATTTATATCTTTTGCCTCTGAAGAAGACTCTGTTTTATATCACGAACCTATTACTAAGATATACAACACAATCGGGAATAACATATTGAATAAAATGAATATTGAACTTTGTGAAATTGATAAAGCAACACATTTCAGCGCGCCGCCAATATCCATGACAAAAGGTTTACAGTTTATTTACAAAAAAAATTAGGTGAATAATTGATTTTAGGAAATGATAATTCAAAACCATCTATCGAATACCCATGTAATTGGAAATATAAAATAATCGGGGATAATCTTGAAGAGATGCTTAAAGCAATTGATGATTTACTGATAGATAAATTCGAGTATTATATAACACCGTCCAACATAAGCAAAAAAGGAAATTATTACAGTCTCAATTTAATAGTACGAGTTGACAGCGAAGATGAAAGAGTATTAATTTATAATTCACTTTCCGAAAATATTTCGATCAAATATGTTTTATAATACATCCAACATTTTTTTTAGAAAGGTATATATATGAAAAATGAATTTGAACAAATTACATTCGGAGCCGGATGTTTCTGGTGCGTTGAAACAATATTTTCAAAACTAAAAGGAGTTGAAAAAGTAGTTTCCGGTTATAGCGGTGGGAAAAAAGAAAATCCTACATATCAAGAAGTATGTACAGGGAATACAGGACACGCTGAAGTATGTCAAATTACATACAATCCTAATATTATTTCGTTTGAAGAACTCCTTGAAATATTTTGGAAAACACATGATCCGACGACTATAAATCGTCAAGGTGCCGATGTTGGAACACAATACCGTTCTGCAATTTTCTACCACAATGATGAACAGAAAAATCTGTCCGAAAAATACAAGCAAGCACTGCATAACTCCGGAATATTTGAAAATCCGGTTGTTACCGAAATCTCACCGTTAATAAATTTTTATCCCGCCGAAAATTATCATCAAAATTATTTTGAAGAAAACAGATCACAGCCTTACTGCAGTATGGTAATTTCACCGAAGGTAAAAAAGTTCGAGCAAATTTTTGGTGAAAAGATTAAACGGTCGCAATAATTTTGTAAATCAAGGAATCTTCCGATTTGCTTATTAAATCAGTTCTTTTATTTCTTTTTGAAGTTTTCGTTTTATATCGAGAAGATCCTGACTTATTACTTTTACTTCGCCTATGGTGGGCATAAAGTTTGTATCACCATTCCATCTTGGCAGGATATGATAATGCAGATGAGTATCGATCCCTGCACCGGCAGCTTTTCCTATATTTGCGCCATAATTAAATCCTTGCGGTTTCATTATGTTTATTAATGCTTTTATACTCAATTTAGATAGTTTGAATATCTCGAGAGTTTCATTTTCGGTCAATTCCAACAGATGGTTTATGTGACGGTTAGGAACAATCATTAAATGTCCGCCGTTGTAAGGGTATAAATTTAGAACAATAAATGAATTCGATCCCTTATAAACCACTAAGGAACTATCATCATCCGGATTTTTTGAAGCAGCCTTGCAGAAAACACATTCCTCATTTTTATCTTTATCTTTAAATGAATCGATATAATTTGAACGCCACGGAGACCAAAGTTTTTCCATCTTTTACCTCAAATAAAAAGAGGCTTTCTCAAAAGGTCATTTCGATACATCGGCAAGCTGAGTACAAATACGTCCGAAAAGCATCGGACTACTCAATGACCGATGAATATTGACGGTTTTCGAGTGTTCCGACGAAGTATGTCGGAATGTATCGAGAAAACCAAAGATTTTGAGATAGCCTCTTTTGCTTAAATCGAATTTATTCTTCTTCTTTCGCTTTGTTAAATTCTTCGATTATCTTTGCTTCCAGATCTTTAGGAACTTCTTCATAATGAGAAAATTGTCGGGTATGCATTCCCCTTCCCTGTGTTAAGCTTCGCAGTTGAGTCGAATATTTATATAGTTCAGCCAACGGAACTTTTGCTTTAATAATTTGGAAAGGTCCTTCGCTATCCATCCCGGATATTTTACCTCTTCTAGAAGAAATATCACCCATAACGTCGCCCATAAATTCTTCGGGAACTTTTACTGTAATATCAAAAATCGGTTCAAGAATTACTGGTTTTGCCGAAAGGAATCCTTTCTTAAAAGCTTGTGAAGCTGCAATTTTGAACGAGATTTCGTCGGAGTCAACGTTATGAAAAGTTCCATCGAACAAGGTAACTCTCACATCAATAACCTTACTGCCTGTTTGAATTCCCTTGTTCATTATTTCAACAAGTCCTTTTTCCACTGCAGGAATAAAACGTCCCGGAACAACTCCTCCTACAATTGCATCAACAAATTCAAATCCGGTTCCTCTTGGGAGCGGTTCTAACTTTAGGTGAACGTGTCCATACTGTCCTCTTCCGCCGGATTGTTTTTTGTGTTTATATTCTGCATCCTCACAAACACCTTTTATTGTTTCGCGGTAAGGGATTTTAGGTTCAATAAGATCAACTTCAACACCGTATCTGTCTTTTAACAATTTAATAGCAAGCGAAAGTTGAAGTTCCCCTTGCCCAGAAATAATTGTTTGTCCAAGTTCAGGATCAAATTTCACAGAAAGTGTCGGGTCTTCTTCGTGAACAGTATGAAGTCCTGAGGATATTTTATCTTCGTCACCTTTTGATTTTGGTCTTATCGCCCCGCGAATTACGGCTGCTGGGAATTCAATATCGGGAAGTTCAACACTAAAATCCTTTGAAGCCAATGTGTTGCCGGTGTGAGTATCTTTAAGTTTAACAACAGCTCCAATATCTCCGGCTCCGAGTTTTGTAACTTCTTTACGATGTTTTCCATTAAGAATAAAAAGCTGTCCCAGTCTTTCGGCTTTATCCCTCGAAGTGTTCATTAAATCCATTCCGGCTTCCATCACGCCAGAGTAAACTTTAAATATTGAGAGTTCACCAACGTGCTGCTCGTTTAGGGATTTGAAAACCTGTGCAACAACCTTCCCATTTAAATCGCATTTAATTTCAACTTCTTGATCATCTTTAAGTTTTGCTCTTACCGGTGTTCTTTCTACAGGTGAAGGTAAAAAATCAGAAGCAAAATCAAGAAAAGATTCAAAACCCACACCCTTGTTTGCTGAAGCTGCGAACACCGGAATTAAACTAAAATTATTAATTGCTTTCTTCAATCCGGTTTTCAAATCTTCTGCTGAAAGAGTGCCTTGTTCAAAAAATTTCTCCATTAATGATTCGTCTGATTCTGCAACTTTTTCGATCAATTCTTCGTGAAGCTGTTCAGCTCGTTCCTTTAGATCATCTGGGATATCTTCTTCCGATGAATTTTTGGTGCTAGGATCGGAAACAGTAATTTTTTTCATTTTAATAATATCAATTACCGAATCAAAGTTTATTCCTTCGCTTGCCGGGAATGTAATTACCGTACAATCGTGAGAAAGTCTTTCCTTTATCATCTCAAAAGTTTCATCGAACTTAGAATGTTCGTTGTCAACTTTATTAACAATAACTGCTGCAGGAATTGATTTGTTCTTCACAATATCCCATGTTGCTTCGGTGCCGACTTCAATTCCTTCAGCACTTTTAACAATCGCCACCGCCGTATCGGCAACGTGAAGACTGCTTATAACTTGTCCGATAAAATCCGAATAACCGGGCGTGTCAATAATATTTATCTTTGTGTTTTTCCAATCGAGATGAAGAGGTGATGCCCCGATTGATACCTGTCTTTCGATCTCATTTGGATTAAAGTCTGAAGTAGTGTTTCCTTCTTCAATGGTACCTATTCTGTTAATTTCTCCTGCCCTAAATAGTAAGTATTCGGAAATGGTGGTTTTACCGCTGCCGCCATGTCCAATAAACGCAAGATTGCGTATAGCTTCTGGATTATATTCTTTCAATGTTAACTCCGCTAAATATTACCAATACAACAATTATCAATTATTTAATTTTCGATACAAACGCAGCTATCCCTCTTGATAGGGCTTTCAGTTCTGTAATCAGTCCTAAAACCGGTTCCGATTTTGATTTTATTTTACCAGGATGTAAAAGGAAGGAAAATTTATCTTTGATACTATCAATAACGTTCGAGACCTCTTTTACTCTTGATGACGCATCACTTGAAATTTTTACAGCGTTTGAAGTTAGTTCTTCTAGATTATTTAAAACGGGTATTGTTTTTTCCTTCATCTCGGCAATATCGCTCTGAATTTGAAACCAGCAGTTTTCAAGCCGTTTCATCCATGATATTACAAAACCGATTAAAATGATTGCAGCAACAATTAAAATGGAGAGAAGTATATCGAGGAGAGGCATACTTTACTTACGCCTCATCCTTTTTATTTTTCTCACTCTTATAAGTATCAATACCGGCTTTTACAGCACTTTTTAGTTTTGAACTTTGCTCTTCGACCCTTGATTTACCAGTCTCGAGATAGTCGTCGGTTTTAGTTTTAGCATCTCTTAAAATCTTTTGAGCTTCTTCCAAAAGACCATCTGCTTTTTGTTTAGCATCTGCAATTAAGGATTCGGATTTTTTCTTCCCATCATTAATTAATGCGTTTGCTTTTACTTTTGCCTTTTCGACATATTCTTCAACGTCGTCTAAAAGTTCATCGGATTTTTCTTTTATGTCACCTCTAAGTTCTTTTCCCGATTTTGGAGCAAACAACAAAGCAACAACAGAACCCACAATTGAACCGGTAAGAAACCCAACTATTAATCCTTTTCCTAATCCATTATCATCTGCCATTTCATCCTCCATTAAGTTTTTTTTAAGTTATTAAAGATAAATACGGACTACAATAAAATCAAGGATATGGAAGTCTCTATTGATATGTTTTAATTATTACTCGAAAATTTGTTCAATATAGTGAAAAACATATCATTTAACCAAGTTGAATTTCGGAAAGTTTCCCAATCCTTTTTTGATATAGCAATAAACTAACAATTCCAACCAAAATAGCAAACCAGAGAGTGGCAGCTCTGATAATTATTGTAGCAGCAACTGCCAAATCTTGTGGAAATCCTTCTCGGATTATTAAAAAAGTGAGTGAGCCATCAGTCACTCCAAGTCCTGCCGGCAGCATAGTAATCGAACCAATTATTGTCGCAAATGCATATGCGAAAACAGCCCACATAACCGATATTTCCACACCGAAGTTAATAAGAATGATATAAAATCCTAAGCATTCAAAAAACCAAGAAACGGTACTTAGTAAAACCATTTTTATTAACGGGATCAGTCTAAGCATATCATATGAACTTTGATAGGCGGATTCGATGGAAAGAACGTATTTTTTTAGGAAAGAAATTCTTTTTATAAAGGTGATAAGTTTTAGAGCCAATGCTCTGTTCGAAATCATATAAACAGTTATTAAGAAGAATATACCGGTCCCAATCACTATCACTTTTCCGTAATCATAAATTACAGATCCTACAAATGCAAGTATCACAACCGAAATGAAATCAGTAATTCTTTCGGCAAAAACTATCGGTGCAGTTTTAGAAATCGGTTCACCGGAAATTTTTTTAACTATATATGTTTTTAGCAATTCACCCATTTTCCCCGGAGTAATACTCATTATTAACCCGGACATAAAAATTCCGTAAGAATCTTTCCATTCAAGATTGATATTCAATAATCTCAGATAGTAATTCCATTTTAGAAATCTCGTATGATAGTTAAGGTAAGAAAGAAATAGAACGAATGGGAAGAATAACCAATTAAAACTTGAAAATGATTTTATCACTTGTTCGTAATCAGCATATATCGCAAGTACCAAATAAATAGCCGCAGCAGCAATCAGGCCAACAATTATACTTTTTACTGCACGTTTAATCAATTCACATTACTTCTTCTAATGATTTGTATAAATTGGCAAGTGGAAGTCCTACGACATTGTAGTAACAACCATTAATTTTTGAGACGAACACAGCACCGAAATCATCTTGAATTCCATATGCACCGGCTTTATCAAGAGGACTACCGGTCTCTACATAGTCGTTTATCTCATTATTCATCAAATTTCTGAAAGTTACACTCGTCTTCTCATATCGAATTAAAAGTTTATTATTCGATGTATTCATCACTCCAAAACCTGTATAAACTAAGTGGGTTCGTCCACTCAACATCCTAAGCATTCTTTTAGCATCAATTTTACTTTTAGGCTTACCGAGTATTGTGCCATCAAGCATTACAATAGTATCTGCCGTTATGATTATTGCATCCGATTTTACTCTGGAATTTGCTTCATTCATTTTTTCGGCAGCTAATCTTTTAACAGCAATCACCGGGGATTCATATGGGATTAACTTTTCCTCAAAATCAAAAGTGAGGGTTCTGAATTCCAATCCTATCTGTTTTAATAATTTTTTTCGTCTTGGTGATTTGGAAGCTAAGTAAATTGGTAGATTAGTATCGATCATAAAAAAATAATTATGGAGGAAATAAATGTGTGATTTTAGAATTATCTAAAAAGTGCTTTTATGCTTCCCCAGGTTCTTCTTACACTGGAAACACTATGGGAAACAGAAATCTCTCCGGAATGTTCAATATCACCGTTTTTACTAACGATTTTCAATCTATAGATATAAACGGCATCCGTGGTTTTATAAGCATTCTGATCAATAAATTCGTAATTGGAATTCGAACCTTTAGCAATAATGTTTTCAGAAATAGGGCCAAAAGAAGAGTTGATGCTTCTTCTTTCAACAACAAAATAATTGAGATCGATTTCCTGCGAAGTTGTCCATTTTACAACAATATTTTCACCGTCGCTTTCCGCACTAATATTTACAATAAACGCACCGGCAAAAACAGCGGGAACAATAAGAATTAATAGAAATATGAGAAATTGCTTTTTCATAACTAATAATATATTAGAGTTACTTGAGAGAAGCAAGTATTTTTTTCATAAATATTTTGGTTGAAAAATTTATTTCCAATTAAAATTATATTTTCTATATTGAGAAAAAGATTTACACAATCTATATATCAGAATAAACTTATCTGTTAACTTTTATTTGGAGTTACTTTGAGTTATCGCGAAGAAATAAATTCATTGATCAACTCGCTCGGAATAAAAGAAAACTGGCTTGCCGACAAACTTGAGATTAAATCCACTGTTCTAAACTATTTGCTGCATGATTCCAATGATCTTGACCGAGATATTTACGAGAAGATCAAGGAATTGATTGATTCATACCAATTCGAACTTGATATCAATAACGATGAAGCAATAGATAATTACGATCTTTTTGAGGAAGAAGATTTAGGAAAAGGTATAGGCAATCGTATAAGAATTTTTGCTAAGAAAAAATATAATACACTTAAAAAACTTGCCGAAGCAATGGAAATTTCACCGCAGCAGCTTCAGCAATATGTTAGCGGTAAACGTGAGCCAGGTTCGAAAATTTTAGCAAAACTAATGCGATTGGGATGTGATATAAATTGGATACTCGGTGGAGCTGAATCGTTTGAATCTTACAAAATTTACAAGCTTGAGCGTGAACTTAGAGAAAAACAGAAAGCGCTTTATGAAATAAGCGAAATAATTGACACCACTTTTAAATCAAAATAAGTTTTAAGTAATGAAGAATAATGAAAATCTCATATCGATTGTAACTTTTCTAATTGTTGCCCTCTGTGTATTTATAATCAACGTTATCATCTAACCAAGAAAATACCATATGCATGAAAATCAGGGAACAAAATCTAAGGGATGTTTTCTAAAATTTATAAGTGTATGGACTGTCCTATTTTTTATGCTCGCAACTTTTTTGTTTATTGTGTGGTTGATAGGCTCGGGAAGATAGATCAGATATTTTTCTAGTTATATTATATTCAATATTTTAGTCATCGACATCAATTTCTAAATATAATTTATCTTCTTAACCTTTAAGTAGTTTAACTTTTTGCCAGCAATAAGTAGACATTATCCCATCCTCTCTTCCCTTTAATGTTAATTATCTCCATAATTCATTAATTACTGACATGACTTATTATAAATTTCAACGTATTTTTTATTTATCACAGTTCAATAATTATAAATTATAAGTAAGGCATCTATTTCTCTTCTAATCCTCTGTCGCATTCTTTAGCATATATTGCTTTTATATAAATAAATAGTTTGTCCAATAAATGCTGCGAGGTGCCAAGTTGTCTAAATATCTTTATTGCTCACCCTTCATTTTTATTTTTTCGCTCATATTTTCAACTTTTCTCTCTAATTATCCCCTATTATGTCAAACTTCTAAAGAAAGTATGCTCAAAAAAGTATTTAATAATCCGCGACTTGTTTCGGAAGTCTTTTTCGATGACCTTGGTGATGAAATTCTGAAAATAACCGACACTTCCATAAATTATTCCCGGTACAAAATTATCAGTAATTATAAAAATAATAACAAAAATTCATTTCCCGGGTTTGATACAACCAGTTACAATGTTTATGACTTAGATTCTTCTGTATATTCCGGTATTTATGAAGAATGGATTTGGACCGGAATAACCGGGAGAGCAACTCGTCCGTTTAAGGTGGGTGATATCAATAATGATGGAATCCCGGAGTTCTACGGACGAAGATACGACACTCGAACAAATCCTATAACTGATTATTGGGGTATTGCCGAATACGATCCTTCAAATGAAAAAATTATCGAAAAGCATACTTGGATTCCAAGCGTCTTCGATCTTTTTGTTTACAACGGTCCTATTTATGACATTGATAAGGATGGTAATGATGAAGTATATATGATTGGGGTATCTCTCTATGACACACTTCTTTACTTCTACGGGCGATCTTATAAGGAAAACCCGGAAACCGGACTTGCAACCGATATTAATTTCGATTTTAGAGATTGGGGTCAAATGAATGGTACCGAATTTGGAGATTTTGACGGTGATAATTTTACTGATATTGTCTACTTTATGGACGGTCCTTCAACAATCAAAATCGGTAAATTCAATCCGGGTATAGTAAATTTTGATTCAACTTTCTGGTATAGAACTTATCCGGAAGCTGCTTTTGCCGCGGGATTCTCAACCGGGGATGTTGATAATGACGGTTATGCTGATATTGTACTTGCTACCTCAAGGGGTATTATCTGGGTCTATGAGTATCAGCCGGACATAGAAAACTACGTGAGAATTTTTGAAGCAGATGCGGGAATATTTAACACATATACTCATTTCAACACAAATGATATAGACGGAAACGGAAAAATAGAGTTTTGGGTTGGGGGTGATGCATTCTTCAACGGCGAAGCCATAACCCGGTATTTTTGCTTTGAGTCGGACGACAACAACAGTTACAAACCGGTTCATATGATTGAATTAAGGGGTATATTTTCTACCAATGCTTATAATGCCTTTGAAGTGGATATAGATAAAGACGGTAAAAGTGAAATAGGTTTTTGTCACGATCAAACATTTTATATCTTCAAATTTACCGGGTTGAACCGTACCCCAAATACGAACTCTTTTATTTTTTAATAAACTCACGACTAGGTGAACCGGATTATGTACTATTCTATGGCGGAATTATGTATGACATTGATAATGACGGATTCCCGGGAATTATTATAAATCAATCCGGATTGGAACAAATCGGTTATAATGAGTTTGATCGTTATGATTTTTCTCTTGTTTACAAACCAACGTCCGTTGTAAGTGCTGATTATGATTATAATATCAACTTACCGACTGAATATAAGCTCTATCAAAATTATCCTAATCCTTTTAATCCGACAACAACAATTAAGTTTTCAATTCCCGCTGTCATTGCGAGTGCCGATGGAATAGATGCGAAGCAATCTCATAATACAACACTGAAAGTTTATGACATACTCGGAAGAGAAATTACGGTACTGGTAAACGAATATTTGTCCCCGGGAAATTATGAAGTCGAGTTTAATGCGGAATATTTATCTTCAGGGGTTTATTACTACAGGCTAACTAATGGTACATTTTCACAGACAAGAAAAATGAATCTTTTGAAGTAATGTTATACTAAGCCGGGTTCTGCCATATACCGTTTAATTGAATTCCCTTATTTGAAGGAGCGGGTAAGTTGTCTGCCTAAGCCGGGTATGGTTTGAACGGAACTTGAGCGAAACTTGAACGGCTCTATTACGGTTTCAAATACTTTTCAAATACTTTTTAAATAGGTTTCATATCGCAAGTTGAAAGTCACAAATTGTCATTCTGATCGAGCTGTTTTTGGACGAGAGAGGAATCTCACTTAAAAATCGCTGAAAATATCATCTTTTTTGGGTGAGATTCTCGCATAGCGATGCCTTTGGCATTCATTCCGCTCCGCTGCATCCAGAATGACGGTTGTACCTCACACTCTTAATCCATGGGTTAATCAGAAAAAAGTAAAGATTTTGAACAGTTTTAACTGTTTATATATAGCGGTTAACTTGAGTATTTAACAAAGAATCACAAAGCGGAAAACTTGTGATTAGGAAATCTTTTTAATAAGAATTGTTTTTTTCCCGAAGGGATGCCTTTGGCAAACAACTTGTCCCGTCTTGTCGGGATAACGGTCGTTGGGTGTAATAAAAAAATAATTTGATATATATCGTCCATTGGCGTATATTTGATTTATGAAAATAATCGAAACTTCTATTTTTACTAAAAAAATAATTTCTTTATTAAAAGATGAGGAATACCGTAATCTTCAAAATGATTTAATTCTTAACCCGGAAATTGGTAATGTAATTAGTGGTAGTGGTGGACTAAGAAAAATGAGATGGGGAATTTTGGGAAAAGGAAAGAGAGGTGGTATTCGAGTGATTTATTACTGGCTTGATAAAAAGGAAATACTATTATTATTGCTTGCATTTCCAAAAAATGAACAAGAAGATTTAACTTCAGAACAGTTAAAAGTGCTTAAAAAAATAGTAGAAAAGGAATTACAATGAAAAACGAATTATTTGAAGAATTAAAGGCTAGCATAGAAGAAGGCGGAAAGATACTTAAAGGAAAAAAGAAACCTAGTAGAGTATTTAGTTATGAAAATCCGGATCCCAAACAGATTCGAGAAAGATTAGGATTATCACAAAATAAATTTGCTAAGTTACTAGGAATAAGTATTTCTACTCTTCAAAATTGGGAGCAAGGTCGTAGAAAACCAGAAGGTCCAGCAAAAGTATTATTAAATGTCGCAGCAAAATATCCAGACGCCATCCTAAACACGGTTTACAATCATTAATAAGACTTACGCATAACACCTTTAATCCACCAATAGGGTGGTGGACAGGTAAGTAAAAAGTCCCTTGTTCGCTAGAAAGCAACTTTGGAGGACAAGACCTCCTCCGTAAAATGGAAACTTCGGAGGGCGGGCATTCGGACATAAATTTTCCTGACAAATAAATTTGTAAAAAGTGCTTTGTAAATAAATCTAAACTAACTATAAATCGGCGTTGCGGTTATTTGATAGCTGGCCCCCATTTGTGGGATAGTCATATATTAAAGCGAAATTGTCCCGATGTATCGGGACGTATAACAACTTGTTCGCCTATGGCGAAGGATTTCCCATTTATATAGAGTATTAACTATTTCGTAAGTTGGTCTAGATAAAGAATTTAATTAACTCAAATTCACCGCCTAAATAACAGTGAAGTAAAAAACCGTTGAAACGGTTCTAATAAATTGTTTTTCGTTTTATTAACCCACGGATTAATCCGTGGGCTAATGAGAAAAAAGTAAAGATTTTGAACAGTTTTAACTGTTTATATATAGCGGTCAACTTGGCAATTAAGAAAGAGTCAACCTTTTTCAGGATGCTTCAGTATAAAATAAAACTTGTGGAGCTAAGCGGGTTCGAACCGCTGACCTTCTGACTGCCAGTCAGACGCTCTCCCAACTGAGCTATAGCCCCAAACAGTAATGGCAAAAGTAAATAACTTAAAAAGAATAATCAATTTATTTCAATTCGTTTTCGTGTATTGAGATTTTATAAAGTTCATTTCCATTGACATCAAAAATTTTGCAAGTCATTGTCCTGTCATTTCTCTTCCCACTGAAAGAAAATTCGGCAAAATTATGCTGTTTCATTAGTGATCCTTCCACTCTCAAAAAATTCGGTTCATCAGGATAATTATTTACGCCAGCCGTGAGCGACGAAATTGTAAAATCATATAAAGGATAAGTACCGCGTCTTTCAAGTTTTGAAATCTCAGACATATGTCTGTCCCCATCAAGAAAAACAACACCGGTTATTCCCTCTTTTCTAATTGCATTTAAAAGTTTTTCTTTTTCTTCCGGAAAAATGGCATAAGTTTCTGCCCAAGTTGTAGGATTTAAAACTTGTCCGCCGATCACTACAAACTTGAATGGCGCATTGCTGTTGGATAAAGCATCAATCAACCAATTTAATTGCTCATCTCCAAGCATCACTCTCTTACCGGTTCTTCTATCATTTGGAGTTCTGAAGTATCTGTTATCTAAAAGGAAGAAATCCACATCGCTCCATTGGAAATATGTAGTAATTCCCTTATTTCCGTTTACCCCATACCCGGGATTTGCCCAGAATAGCTTGAACAATTCAAGTACAGTATCTTTATGAATATATGATCGATCACTGTTATTTGGACCGAAATCATGATCATCCCATATAGCATAATGGTGTTTGGTTGCCCAAAGTTTCTGCAATTCCGGAATGCTTCTGTCATGTGTTATTCTTTTTATCATTCCGGTTCTTGAATAATAATCAGCCTCCCGGTAATAATAATTATCACCCAGCCAAAGCATAAAATCTGCCGGATTCTCAGCCATCGTTTCGAATATTTTGTACTCACTCCCGTAAGGTTTACCAGGTCTATCATATTGTTCTTCATTTATGTAAGCACAGCTTCCGGTAATGAAAGAAAATTCCGGTGGGTCGGTTCGCCACTGCCAGAGAGTTTGAGTTTTAAATTCAAGCTCATATTCTCTTTCGACAACTTGATCATTAATATAGATTCGGTAACCATAGATCATTCCCGGTTCTACTTGATCGGCAACAAGGTTAGCAGTAAATGCTTTTTCCTTTTTAGTTACGATTTCATCAGTAAAAAAGTGCTCTGAATTTTCTTTCTTAACCCAATACTCAGCTTTTACTGCCGCTTCTGACTTTGTTTGTAACCAGAGTGCAACTTCCCTCATTTGCGAATGACCGATCATGGGACCATTTTGCAGTAAATCAGATTGGGCAATAACGAGATTAGGGATAATGAATATGAGAATAAGTAATATCAATGTTTTTTTCATAGGATCTCCTTAGCGGTTACCGAAAAATAGTGACTCAATTATTCAATTGAAATTAATAATTCGTTAAATTATGTTTTAAAAAAAATTTATGAAAAATAATGATTCCACGTAAATTAATTTTATTTCATTTTCTTTTAATGATAACTATGTTGGTATCAGGATGTGATGATACAATCCCCAACGATATAGATATACCTGCCGAAAATGTAAGTTACAGCAGACATATTCAACCAGTGCTAAATGTGAAGTGCGCAACAAATCTTTGTCATGATTCTGCCACGCGTGCCGGTAATTATGCGATGCAGAGTTGGACAGAAACAAACACTTCTCCATACGTAATTGCCGGTGATCCTCGTAATAGTGTAGCCGTCCTCGTTGCTTCCGGAGAAATTCCTCCAATGATGCCGCCGCAAAATTCGAGTGTTCTACCATTTTCTGATCGAGAACTTGAAGGATTTAAAACCTGGATAAAAGAAGGTGCAAAGAACAATTAAAGATAATTCCGGAGTTTATCTTCTTGAAATATATTTAACTAGATCAATAACCGTCTCCATTAAAAAATTCCGCGGGCAAAATTTGGTTAAAGGATATTATTACTATACCGGGAGTGCTCAAAAAAATTTAATGCAAAGAATTGAAAGACATCTGAGGAAAGAAAAGAAAATTCATTGGCATATTGATCATCTGACAACAAATAAACACGCATCATTAAAAAATATTTTTATGATTTTAAGTGCTTCTAAAAATGAGGAATGTGATCTCGGCTTAAAATTGAGAACAATCTTTGGGATTTCTAATTCACTGACCGGTTTTGGAAATTCAGACTGTAGAAATTGCGAAACACATTTATTCCATGCAAAGAAAAGAATAAATCACAACCACTTGTTGTCTCTGTACCAGGATATCGTGTTGCTCAAAGCTTCTTCTAAAGTGTAATCTTCTCTAAAATTTAGGTCCTTTTTAGCTTTTGAGATTTCCATTGTCCATGCTTCTTGCACAAAGTCTTTTGCTTTTTCTATATTAAAAGTTGCGGCGTTTTTACTGAAATAAGAAAAAAATTGTGCGACTGCCGCAACCATAAATACAATTGAATGAGGTATTCTGAGTGTTAAAGCTTTTTTCCCAAAAACTTTCGAGATTATATCCCCTATTTCCGTCCAAGTGTATTGTTTTTCCGAACCGATAAAATATGTCTCATTCACGGCTTTGTCTATTACAGCACTTAAGTAAATTCCCTTCACTAAATCTTTTACATAGATTAAACTCAATTCTTTACGGTTAAACCCAATCAAGGTCATTAATCTCATTTTTTTGTAAGTACGAAAAACAAGATATATTTCAGTATCACGCTCACCGAAAACAGCAGGTGCTCTAACTATCGTGATCGGAATTTTATCCATATATGATCTAGCCAGATTTTCCTGTTCTAACTTACTTTTTCCATAGCGTGTAATAGGGTGCGGTTCAATTTCCTCATTTACGTGCTCACCCAGTTTATTTGGGCCTGCTGCGGTTTGACTGCTTACAATGACAACTCTCTTTATTTTTGGATTGACGTCCAAAATTACATCAAGTAAATTTTTTGTTGTCTCTACATTTCCTTTTCTATATCCTTCCTCATTTTTAGCTTTGACGACACCGGCGACGTGAAAAAGATAATTCGCATCTTTTAACACATTTTTCAATCCATTCTTGTCAAACAAACCGCAATCATAAATCTCAACATTTTTATTTTCTAACCATCTAAGATTGCTTGATTTTCTGACAATACATCTAACTTTATGATTTTTTTCAAGAAGGTAATCAACCAAATGGCTTCCGACAAATCCGTTTGCACCCGTCACGACAGAAATTCTATTTTCTTCCATAACACCTTATTATTAAACGAGTTAATTTGATTTTGAGTTCTTTTAGTTATACTTTTGCATGCTTTTCACAAAGATACAAATTGTAATTGAATAAAATAAATTAGAAGACCGGAGGTATAGTTGGATCTTTTCAAAAAATGTTACGAATTCACAAGAGCGGATGAAGTTAAAGCTGCCGGATTTTACCCTTATTTTAGAGCGATCGAAGAAAACGAGGGTCCTGAAGTTATGATTGAGGGACAGAAAAAAATTATGGCCGGATCAAATAACTATCTCGGTTTAACAAACCATCCAAAAGTAAAAGAAGCTGCACAAAAAGCTCTCGATAAATATGGTACGGGATGTTCCGGTTCAAGATATTTAACCGGCACTCTTGATCTTCATGAACAACTTGAGGAAAAGTTAGCGAAGTTTTTCGGTAAAGAGGCTGTTTTACTTTTTAGTACAGGTTATCAGACTGCTCAAGGAATAATTCCAACTTTAGTTCAACGCGGAGAATATGTAATTTCCGACAAAGACAACCATGCATGTATTGTAGCAGGAAACTTAATGGCAAGAGGAGCAACCGCTGATGTGCTGCGATACAAACATAATGATATGAGCGATCTTGAAAGAGTACTCAACAAGGTTCCAAAAGAAACTCCAAAATTAATTGTTAGCGATGGTGTATTCAGCACCGGCGGTGAAATTGTCGATCTTCCAAAACTTGTTGCTCTTGCTAAAGAGTATAATGCACGAACTTTAATCGATGATGCACATGCCGTTGGAGTTATAGGAAAAGGCGGAAGAGGAACCGCAAGCGAATTTGATTTAGTTGATGATGTTGATCTTACAATGGGTACTTTCAGCAAAACTTTTGCTTCGTTGGGAGGGTTTGTAGCCGGGGATGCAAAGGTAATAAATTATATAAAACATCATGCGCCTGCTTTAATTTTTAGCGCTTCACCCACCCCATCATCAGTCGCGGCTGCAATGGCAGCGTTGGAAATTCTCGAGCAAGAACCCGAAAGAGTTAATCAACTTATTTCAAATGCCAATTATATTCGTGAAAATTTAACAAAAGCGGGTTTCACCATAATTGAAGGCAGAACGGCAATTGTTCCTGTAATTGTTGGAGATGATCTTCTTGCATTTAAAATGTGGAGAATGTTATATGATGCCGGTATTTTTGTAAATGTATTCATTTCTCCTGGGGTACCTCAAGGAAGACAAATGATGCGTACGAGTTATATGTCTACACATAAGAAAGAACATCTCGATTTTATAATCGATACATTCACTAAAGTAGGAAAAGAGCTGGGACTAATCTAAATTGTACTTGATTCATTTTAAGAGCATACTGTTTTGACAGTGTGCTTTTTTTATAAATTTCTACCGAGGGCAAAATGAGCATTTCTATCAAACCGATCGATTCAAAATCCGATATAAAAAAATTTCTTAAGATGCAGTGGAAAATTTATGAAAACTACCCCAACTGGGTTCCCCCTCTCTTGTATGATAAATTGAAATTACTCGATACAAAGAAGAATCCTTTTTTTAAACACGCGCAAATACAAATGTTTCTGGCTTATAGGGATAATGAAATCGTAGGTAGAATTGCAGCGATTAAAAATGATCTTCACAATAAAGAACATAATGACAAAGTTGGTTTCTTTGGATTTTTTGAATCCATAAACGATCAAACTGTAGCGAACTCCTTACTTGATGCTGCAAAGAAATGGCTGCTTGAAAAAGGATTTGATGTTATGAGGGGACCAGCAAATCCATCCGTAAACGACGAGTACGCAATGCTTGTTGATGGTTTTGACGATCCACCAAGAATGCTGATGCCTTACAATCCTCCCTATTATATTAAACTGTTTGAAAATTACGGACTGAAAAAAGCAAAGGACTTGTATGCTTATAAAATCATTAACGAAGAAATAAAAAAATCCGAAAAAATCTTTAGGATTGCCGATATAGCTCTGAGACGTTCGAACGTTACAATCAGAGGTATGAACATGAAAAATTTCAACGAAGAGTTGGAGAGAGTAAAATATGTGTATAATAAAGCTTGGGCTCCTAACTGGGGGTTCGTTCCTCTAACAGATGAAGAGATAGATTATCTTGCTGCAGATCTTAAACCTCTAGTTGATCCAAATCTTGTATTATTCATGGAAAATGAAAAAGAAACAGTCGGATTTGCATTGGTGCTTCCGGATTATAACTTTATTTTCAAAGAGATGAACGGAAGACTTCTTCCATTCAATTTTATCAAGTTGTTTACAAAAAGAAAAAATATTCCTTGGGCAAGGATTATTATATTAGGCCTGATTCCGGAATACCAGAAAAAAGGTTTGGATGCATCTTTTTATGTAGAAGTAGTAAATCGTGCTGCTGCTAGAGGAATCTTTTTAGGCGAAGCAAGCTGGATTTTAGAGGATAACAATATGATGGTACGCGGTGCAGAAACAATGAAAGGTGTCCGCTATAAAAAGTACCGAATCTATCAGATGCCGATTTTATAGTTATGAGAAAATATTTATTTGTTTCACTCATCTTTATTCAGCAATTATTATTTGCACAATATACTGAACGAGATTATAAACTTGTGCAAAGTACTTTCTTCAGAGATTTTAACGATAATATTTTTATTAATTATTTGAATTCAGACGACACCCAAAAAGCAAATGCAGCACTTCTTTCAATTGCTCATTCGTCAGATACCAATTTTGTTCAAAATATCATTCGGCTTGATTATCAAAAGCATTCATCATTTCTGTTTTTTGCTCTGGGAAAACTCGGTTATACAAAACAATCAATTCAATATTTGAAATCAAAGATTTCTCCCGAATTAGAAAAAGAAGAATTGCGTGAACTCCTTTTTGCTATTGGACGAATTGGGAGCGAAGAAGATTTAAATTTTCTTATCGAAACTTATGGACAAAAAAATCAAGCACTTATTTCAGCGACTCTCCTTCAGTTTGTGTTAAGAGGAATTCGTACAAATGACAAAAAAGAGATAGATTTTTTAGTCTCAAACTTGGACAATGATGATCCGGATGAAAGATTTTATTCTCTTTATTCACTTTATCGTATAGGTGGTTCCGAAAAAGCGATCCCCCGTTTTGAAAAACTTCTCTCATCTGAAACTACGAGTGATATTTTATTCACGCTCGCAAATCTTCGAAGAATGAAATCATTCCCATTCTCAAACGATCTTGCAGAAAAAATTATCAAACATAAAGACTGGAGCGTTAGAGTTGAAGCAGCCAGAACTTTGGCTTTTTTTTATTTCACGACCGAAATTGAACTATTAAAATATCTGGAGCTTCTGAATGACTCCAATCCAAATGTTTCTCGCCAAGCAGCTCAATCAATTAGTGAAATTACTATGCTTGATTCCGAAATCGATTTGAATAACTTGTTGCTCGATTACTTGACGAATGGTAATTTGACAGTTAATTCACTTGGTGAACTTGCCGTTAGTTACGCTAAGCTATTTAATAACGAAGTTCCAAAATTCATAGAAATAATTAATAAAAAAATTGACGATGGATATTTGTTTCAAATAGCTGCACTCCATCCGGATAAACAATGGAAACTTAAATTCTTTATCGAGAATTACCCGAAATTAGAATCACGGAATGCCCACAGCTACATTAGTTCGTTTCTGTCGCTTCAGAAAGACTTTGAGGATAATCAAAAATTTTCGGAATTTGTAATTGATTTAATCGAAGACGATTCACCAATTATAAATGCAATCACGGTTTCATTTCTAGACTCAGCTTTCTTAACTAATAATTCGAAGTTCTTGAAGGAACTGCTAACCAGAAAAATCATTAATAACAAAGATAAAGCGGGATTTTCCGAAGCTGTTCCGATATTTGCGAAAACCTTCGAAAAAATTTCCAAACACGATTCGAAAAATATCTTTGAAATACTTGCAGAATCGAGTGTGCCGTCGATAGCAAAATTTGCTAATTCGAAATTGGGTAAGCCTCATAAATCAATTCAACCATCTCAAGATTACGCCGTAAAATTTGATGAGTTTTTTGCTTGTGCATTTGATTATCGATCGGCTGTTGTTATTACTAATAAAGGAGAATTTGAGATAGATTTATTACCAGAATTTGCTCCGATTACTGTTGGAAATTTTATATATCTCGCAAAGCGAGGCTATTTTAACGGTGTTCCCTTCCACAGAGTAGTTCCAAATTTTGTAATTCAAACAGGTGATAGAACCGGTACCGGCTGGGGTGGACCCGGTTATGAAATTAAAAGTGAGTTTTCATTTGTTCCGTTTAAAGAAGGATACGTTGGAATGGCAAGTGCGGGAGTTGACACGGAAGGCTCACAATGGTTCGTTATGCACAGTTATGCCCCGCATCTAAACGGCAGTTATACAAACTTCGCAAAAGTTCTCGGTGGTATGGAGACGATAAATAATATTGACCTCAACGATAAGATACTTGAGATCAAGTTAGTTGAATAATTAATTCAAAGCTTGTTGATACTTTGAAGTGTTCGGGGGATCTATTATCATCAACTTGTTAAAAATTTCTTTGTCCGGATAATCACTCAAGTATTGAACAATTTCACCAGATTTAGCTGAAAAGAAAACACGTTTTAATACACTTCTTGTATCAATCATATCTTTTTTCTCGTAAAAATTATTCACGAGTCTCGCTATATTTTTCTGAGCAAGGTTTTTGTCTTGATTGAAAATATCAAGCCCGTTGTAGTGATATTCGAAATAATCCTCTCTGAATTGAGAGAAAGCGCCTGAAAGAACATCATCAATCAATGCACGCCTGTTGAAACTATCGCGATTTAATTCCCACCCATCATTGTTAGGAGAAGAACCGCCTCTTGCACATAGATCTAAAGCTTTATTAAATAAAGAAGTTCCACCGTTTGGATTATATGAATCCGCATCAAAACCTAGAATAACGTAAGCATAATAATTTAAGAAACTGAGAAGCGGATCAAACTCGGATAAGTTGAACATCATACTTTGACTAGGTTCATATTCAAATGACCATTTATCGTCGCGTATATTCAACATCAATGAGCTGTTTTGCGAATTTTCTATCGGTCGTTGACTAGTAACAACCAATTGTGCTTTGTATTTGGTATCATCGGCACTCATAAAGAAAATGGTAAAGTTGCAATTAACTCTTTCCCACTCCCAATTTGTATCAGTAAATCTGTTATTATTCAAATATTCTTGAATATCTCTGTCGAAGTTCTTTAGTCTTTCTTTGGCTTCATTTGGTAGTTGTTCATAGTTAATTTCTACTTTTGCATTTAATTCCTGTCCTAGAAAAACCGCAGGAATAAACAGAAATAAAAATAGCAGCTTTTTCATTAGTTTACCTTCTACTTATTCTTAACTCAATTTAAGAAAATTGATCAAAAAATACTCATTTCTCATCGGTTTACAGTTTAAACAAAATTGAATTATTTTTCGAATAAATAATGAATAAAAACAGAATAATGTTTATAATTCATTCGAGAATAACTAAATTCTAATATAACTTTCAAATTAAACTAGATGAAACTAATAAAGTTCCTTATAATTGCAGTAATTACTGCAACACCTTTATTCTCACAGAGTGATCCGGGCGCTCGTCAAATTGCACTCTCTCACTCCTCAACCGCACTGAGCAACGATGTGTTTGCCCTCTTCAACAACCCATCAGGATTAGCGCAGTTCGACTGGCGCGAAATCGGTGTATATTATTCACCCTCTCCCTTCGGTTTATCTGAACTAGCACATGGCTATGCTGCTTATTCCGAACCGTTTTCATTCGGAACGATTGGTGCGGGATTTATGACATACGGATTCGAATTATACAGGGAGACAAAATTCGGAATTAGTTTTTCTACAGTGGTTGAAGAGAGGTTTTTCCTGGGGGCTTCAATATTTTTTCAGAATTTGAAAATCGAAAATTATGGAAGCGACGGAAGCATTCTGCTCAATCTTGGCGGTTTAAGTTATATTACTTCAGACCTTCGTCTGGGTTTTTATTTATCGAATTTGACCAGATCAACCTATGGGGATGAACCGGATCAAATTCCCGTTCGTTATAATCTTGGAATAAGCTACGATGCACTTCCAGAACTATCACTTAACAGTGCGATGGAAAAGGAATTAGGATTTCCGATTTCTTTAAGATTCGGAATTGAATATTTAATAATTCAATATCTCTCTCTTAGGATTGGAACTAATACAGAACCAGCGACATATTCAGCGGGAGTAGGGATTCACTACTCATATTTCAATCTTGATTATTCTTTAATGTCTCATCAAGACCTTGGATTAACCCATCAAGTTGGATTGATTGTTCACTTTTCTGAGTTCGAATCCCGGCAGAAAGAAATTAAAAAATTACTTGGTTTCTAGGCTATGCTGAAAAGAATAATTGCGGCAGTGTTTCTGTTTAGTGCCTCACTTTATGCCCAAGTTGACACAACTCTTTCGGTGCAGGAACTTATAAGTGAATATTTGGAGGAGTCCACCACAGAAGATGAAAATCAAGATTTATATGATTTGATTGAATTTTTGATGAATAATCCCATCAACGTCAACGAAGCTAACGCATCAGATTTACTTCGAATTCCTTTCATCGATTTTACTGAAGCAAGTGCAATTATCGATTACAGGGAAAGGTTTGGAAAATTATTCTCGGTGCTGGAACTCAATAATATCGAGCTTCTTGACGAAAGAAAAGTATTTTTGTTAGCAAATTTTTTAACTACGAAAGATGAAGAGAAAAAAGAAATTCCGGATGCTCCGGTTGAATCACTTTTATCTTTTGATTTTAGATCGCGTGCTATTTATGATATCCAAGAAGAAAGAGGTTTTAAGGAAAATCGTTTTGCCGGAAATAGATTCAAGAATTACAACAGACTGAAAGGCAAGTACAGTGACACATATAATTTCGGATTACTGCTTGAAAAAGATGCAGGTGAAAAATCTTATGCAGACCATTTTTCCGGATTTCTAAGAGCCAATGATTTTCTAATATTTGATAACATCATTGTCGGGGATTATTTAATAGAGTTTGGTCAAGGACTAGTTTTGTGGAGTCCCTACGCTTTTTCTAAAGGAGCCGATGCTGTTAATCCAACGATAAGGAGCAGCAACGATATTATTAGCTATTCGAGTGCGGATGAAAATCAATTTTTCCGTGGTTCTGCATTCAAATCTTCTTATGATAATTTTTCTTTAACAGCCTTTTATTCATCCAATAAAGTAGATGCCAATATAAATGAATTCAACGAAATTACTTCATTCCCTTTGGACGGCAACCATAGAACCGAAACTGAGATAAACCGCAAGAACACTGCTGCTGTCACAAATTTGGGAAGTTCTTTAAATTATCAAGATCGTTATTTCAATATCGGATTTTTATATGCAAGAACATCATTTGAATATCCTCTTGAGTACACGGACAATAACAGGTTATGGGGAAATGATTTTAATTTCTACAGCACTTCTTATTCGATGATATGGAATAAAATATATTTTTCCGGCGAAACATCTTATAATTCTACATCGGTTGCAACAATAAACTCCGTGCAGTTCAACTTTACTAGGAACTTGATTTTAACAACTTCTGTTAGAAGTTATCCGAGGAATTACGATACTTTCTACAGCAACGGATTCGGAGAAAGTTCTAATACAATAAATGAATTTGGTATCTATACTGGATTGAGATGGCGGACTCCAATAGGTTTGTTTAATATTTATTATGATCAGTTTAAATTCCCATATTCATCATTTTCAGTTTTTCTCCCTTCAAAAGGAACTGAATATTTGATTGATTATCAAACTCGTTTGATCCCAAGAAGTACACTTAACATCAGATACAAAAACGAAAAGAAGGAACAATCGACAACTACTGAAACTGATAGAGTAATTTATATTCGAAACAAAAACAATATTCGAGTTGATTTCCTCTATCAACTAACGAAGTCGGTTCGTGTCAGAAGCAGAATCGAGTATTTGATTCTGTACAATCAAGGTTTGGAATCGACAGAAACCGGAATTTTAGCATTCCAGGATATCAGGTATAGACCATCGGATTTATTAACCCTCTATGGCAGGATTGTCTTTTTTGATACAGATTCTTATGAATCAAGATTATATCAATACGAAAATGATGTGATCGGCGTGATGAGTAATCTCCCATTTTATGGGGAAGGTTATAGACTTTATCTCCTCGCTCAAATCTCGCTTCCCTATGATTTCAAATTATCCATTAAGTATGCCGAAACTTTTAAACCTGACGAAACAACTTTAGGAAGCGGAATAATGGAAATTGACGGTAACTTAGATAATAGGTTGACACTTCAACTTGATTACCGATTTTAGATGATTTTCCCACATTATTTGGCTTTTGGGACGGTTTTTCTTGCTAAAATCTACTTAACTCTCTAAGTTTCATTTCATAATTAATTACATTTTTGTCCGATTAAAAAAGGAATATTGTATGAAAACTATTGTAGCGATGCCCGGTGACGGAATAGGAAAAGTTGTACTACCTGAAGCGATAAGAGTACTTGAAGCTACCGGATTTGAAGCAAATTATGTACACGGTGATATTGGATGGGAATTTTGGTGCAAAGAAGGAAACGCACTTCCCGAAAGAACAATAAAATTATTGGAAGAACATAAAATTGGTTTGTTCGGTGCGATAACAAGCAAACCTAAAGATGATGCTGTAAGAGAACTTGATCCAAAACTTCAAGAGAAAGGTTACGTTTACTTTTCCCCTATTGTTGGACTTCGTCAGCATTTTAATCTCGATATTTGTATTAGACCATGTAAAGCTTTTAAAGGCAATCCTCTTAACTTCATTAGAAAAGACGGAAAAGGCGGATTCGAAGAACCGTTAGTTAATGCAGTAATCTTTAGACAAAACACCGAAGGAATGTACGGAGGAATTGAATGGACTAATCCCCCTAAACAAGTTCGCGATGCATTTGAAACTCATCCCAAGATGAATAAATTTGCAGATATCAAAAGTGAAGATCTAGCGATCTCAACAAGAATCGTTTCTCGTCAAGCAACAGAAAGAATATTTAGAGAAGCCTTTGAATACGCTAAGAAGTTCGGATATAAAAATGTTACAGTATGCGAAAAACCAAATGTTCTTCGCGAGACTTCCGGCATGTATTTGAAAATTGCCAGACAAATTGCTAAAGATTATCCCATGATCGATTTATGGGACACTAATATTGACGCTCAAATGATGTGGCTTACAAAAAATCCGGAAGATTACGCTGTTCTGGTAGCAGAAAACATGTTCGGCGATATTATTAGCGATGGATTTGCAGGATTAGTCGGCGGTCTTGGTTTTGCATGCTCTGCAAACATTGGCGACAAAGTTGCTGTGTTCGAACCAACTCACGGATCTGCGCCAAAATACGAAAATCTAAATCCGTCAATAGTTAACCCTATTGCAATGATACTGAGTGCTTGTATGATGTTAGATCATATGGGGGAAAATGATAAAGCATATAGAATAAGACACGCTATTGCAGCAGTAATTGAAGATGGCAAAGTGAAAACTTACGATATGATGAAGATTAGGGGTGGAGCTAAAGCAATTGATCAAGGTGCAGCAACCACACAACAAATGACGGATGCTATTATTTCAAAATTATAGTCAATCGCAGATTATACTAAAATTATGTTCTATTGCTCTATTAAAATTTTGAATTGCGTAACTCACAAAGATCATTAAATATTCGTTTCATTAGGAGTTTTGTATATGCGGCAGAAAATTAAAAATATTTGGCCTGAGATTGAACTTATCAAAGATGAAGATATCAAAGAGAAAACATACAAATGTTGGGAGTATGCAGTCGAAAACAGTCCGCTTGAACCAGAGGATTTAGAAGAAATACCTTTCTCTCTTCTTATTGATAATTGCAATATTTCTTTTATGAATCACAAAAGAACCGCCGTTCAGCTATCAATCCAAATTGCAAAGATAATGGAAAACAATTTCGAAAAAGATGTTAAGATTAATTGGGATTACTTGATCTCCGGTGCGATTTTAATCGATGTAGGAAAACTACTTGAATACGAAAAAGTTGACGGTAAACTGACAACAAGTAAAAACGGTAAATTACTGCGTCATCCTTTCAGTGGAGTAGCCGTTGCTGATAGATTTGATCTTCCGGTAGAAATTCAGCACATAATTGCATATCATTCAAAAGAAGGTGACTTAGGGAAGAGAACAATAGAATCAATAATTGTTCATCATGCTGATTTTGTAAGTTTTGAACCGTTTCAAAGTGCTAAAACATTAAACGTGTAATATTGCTTGATTGCCGCATTGCTGATTTGCTAAAATAATTTTCAGTAATTTAGTATTTAGATAATTGAATAATAATTTTAAGATAATAAAATATCATATTAACAGAAAAGTAAGGTTTGTTAATGCCACAAAACTTGATTGAAAAAATAGTTCAAAAACATACAGTTAACCTTGAAGAGGGACAACTGGTGAGAAGCGGAGATTATATATTGATTATGCCGGCATATGTTATGACCCACGACAATACCGGAGCGGTAATTCCCAAGTTCAAAAGTATTGGTGCTGATAAAATAGCAAACCCAAGGCAAGTAATTCACACTCTCGATCATGACATTCAGAATAAATCCGAGAAGAATTTAGAAAAATACAGGAAGATCGAGGAGTTCTCAAAAGCAATGGGCTGCGATTTCTATCCAGCCGGAAGAGGAATCGGTCATCAAATTATGATTGAGGAAGGATATGCCTGGCCTGGAACAATGTGTGTCGCTTCGGACAGTCATTCAAATATGTATGGTGGTATAGGTTGTCTGGGGACCCCAATTGTCAGAACCGACGCCGCTGCAATTTGGGCAACAGGCAGAACCTGGTGGCAAATTCCATCGGTTGTCAAAGTTACCCTAAAAGGCAAATTGAAAAAAGGTGTTGTTGGCAAAGATGTTATAATTTCTTTATGTGGAAAATTTAACAATGACGAAGTGCTTAACCATGTAATTGAATTCACAGGTGAAGGTGCTGCTTCACTTTCCGTTGATCAACGATTATCTATTGCAAATATGACTACCGAATGGGGTGCTTTAGCAGGTGTTTTCCATATTGATGAAATCACAATTGATTGGCTAAGAAAAAGAGCTAAGTATATTCAAAAACGTGGTCTTGCCGGTGTACCTTCTGATGTTGACGGCAACGGAGTTCATCCAAGAATCAATTTTGATAGAATAAACAAACTTGAAGAAAATTATAAAGATTTTATGCCTGATGCAGATGCCTTTTATGCAAAAGAGATTACAATTGATCTGGGAAGCATTACACCTCACGTTAGCGGACCGAACAGTGTAAAAGTTATGAGTTCTGTTGCCGAATTAAAAAACAAACAACTGAAGATTGACAAAGCTTATTTGGTTTCATGTGTAAACAGCCGATTGGAAGACATTAAAGAAACTGCGGATATATTAAAAAATAAAAAGATTGCTGACGGAGTTAAGTTTTATGTTGCCGCCGCTTCAAGCGAAGTACAGAGTGAAGCAGAGAAGTTTGGATATTGGCAGACGATTCTCGAAGCGGGAGCAATTCCGCTTCCACCAGGATGCGGTCCCTGCATTGGCTTGGGAACAGGCTTATTAGAAGACGGCGAAGTAGGCATCTCCGCTACTAACAGGAATTTTAAAGGAAGAATGGGTTCGCCAAATGCGAAAGCATATCTTGCTTCCCCTGCTGTTGTTGCATCATCGGCAATTTCAGGATTCGTAGATTTTTTTGGGAACATCGATAGCGAATCTGAGATTATCGGAAATGTAATTCAGAATAAAAAAACTTCGAAAGAAAAAATTGCTGTTAAAATAATTGAAGGATTCCCAAAATCTATCGAAGGAAATATTGTTTTCTGTCATCAAAACAATTTAAATACAGATGGAATTTATCCCGGGAAATATACATATATCGATGACTTTAAACCTGAGGATCAGGCAAAAGTTGTTATGGAAAATTACGATCCGGAATTTACGAAGCTAGTTAATGATGGTGATATCCTTGTTGGCGGATATACATTCGGCACGGGGAGTTCTCGCGAACAGGCTGCTACTGCCTTAAAATTTCGAGGAATTCGCTGCGTGATTGCTGGATCCTTTAGTCAAACTTACGCGAGAAATGCCCTCAATAATGGATTTTTGGTAATTGAATCACCCGCATTAGTTGACTATTTAATCGATAAATATGGCAGAGATAAACTGACTGTATATAGCAAACTTAAATCGGTGATAGATTTTAAAAATTCAGAAATTGAATTTGATGGAAAACAATTTCCGATAAGCCCAATTGGAACTGCAGCACAGGAACTAATTGTCGTCGGCGGACTTGAAAATTGGGTAAAACAAAACATTACATAGAAATTATATATTCGATTTGTTACGTTTACTGTAACAATTAAATTTAATTAAAGGAATTATATGGAAAAATCTATTTCTCGAACAATCTCGGAATTTGCAGTTAATCTTAAATACAAAGATTTACCTAATGAAGTAATTAATGAAGTAAAAAGATTTTTATATGATTCAATCGG
>JAGFIY010000090.1 GCA_024103215.1 Melioribacteraceae bacterium
TTAATAAAATGGTTCATTTTAATGCCTATAATATTATGCTTAATGTTTTGTTTTAAGATAACTATAATTAAGTTCTCTGTAAATGCAGTTATGGAGGTAAATTATCGACTTGTAAAAATGGATATTCCGGAATAGAATTGCTTGTTTGGTTTTTAATTGTCACAATTATACCCATCGCTTAAAAGCGACGGCAATAAAAAAATAAGCAAATGGTTTTTCTAAAACATACAAACTGACAACTTGAGTAACTCTGTTAATTTTTTTTATTCAATGATTTGTGATAAGAGATGATTTTTACTCAGTAGAGCTTTGAGTAATCAAAGCTCTACGTAGAATTCTACAATATTAAATCTTACTGTTTATTGAATTTCCTTTTTGATAGCATTTTTTACTTCAAACAATTCTCCCCAAGTTCTGAGAAGATCCCACGAATAAATTCCATGATCATGTCCATCCTTCCAAGTGATTTGAATAGCATAATTCCCAACTTTTTCTATAGAAGCAATTTCATACTTCCCTGGCTTATCCGGACCTTGAGCAGGGGGAGCGTAATGTTTCCAAAGTATTGTTTCCCCTTTATTCCCTGCATCGGGAGATTCATCACGTAAATATTTGAGCGGGATTGAATGAACCGCTCCATCATCCCACTCAATTTTTAACATCTGTTGATCAATTAACTTAACCTTTTTTGCTTTTGCCATTTTTAATTGCCACCCAGAATTATTGGTAAACCGTCTTTCCCCGAACCAATAACAACAATTTTTGAATTGCTTGAACTAGCTAATTTCTCAGTCGCCTCAATCCCTTTCCATTTCAACAGTTGTTCATTAATGCCTTCCGATACAATAGTTTGGAAGTCCGCAATACCTTGTGCCTCAATTCTTTTACGCTGTGCTTCCTGTTCTTCCTTCTTTAAAACAAACGCCATTCGTTGACTTTCCTGTTCAGCCTGAAGTTTTTCTTCAATTGATTGCGTTAATCTTGGTGGAAGAATAATTTCTCTTAATGCAGCGGATTCAACAATAACGCCTCTTGGTCCAACGAGACCACTCAATTCATCAATTATCTCTCCGGCTAATTTTTCTCTCGAAGCTGTATACAATGCTTTCGCTTCATAGCGGGCAGTCACTCCTCTTACAACCGATCTAAACTGCGGAATCAAAACAACATTAAGATAATCACCGGCTTCAACAGATTTGTAAATTTGATTTGCCTTGGATGGGTCCAAACTAAAAAGAAGACTTATTTCTAATTGAACGCTAAGTCCTTCCTTCGAAGGAACAGTCATATTTTCTTTTATTTCCTGCGTTTTGAAACTGTACTTAATGACTCTTGCCATAGGGTTTACGACATTAACTCCCGGTTTTAGCGTGTGATCGCTTACACTTCCAAGAAAGTCAATAACTCCAACCGTTCCTGCGGGAACAACCGTGAATCCTTGAATCAGTGCCAAAACAGCAAATACGGCTGCCGCGATAAATGATACCCTTGATTCTAAAATTCTGCCGACTTTTTTTAGGTTTCGAAATGCAAAAAACAAAACTACTGCTAGCAGCAGGGCTAATATAAATAACATTTACTCTTCTCCTTATGTTTAATTAAACAATCTACTCTTATACACTTAATATTAATAAAATATTCAATGTCACCTTAAAATCTTTTTAATCAATTTCGGTCTTCTTACTTTTTCTTTAGACGTTGTGATACTCTCGAGTAATTTTTTATTCATCTCATCAAGAACATTTTTCTTATCGGTAAACAATTCTGCAACTAATTCGCCTTTCTTAATTTTCTGTCCGATAGAAGGATAAAAAATTATTCCTGCTTTGGGGTCTATTTTATCCTCTTTAGTTTTTCTGCCCGCTCCGAGTTCGAGAGAAATCATTCCTAATTGGTAATTGTCTATTGCTTTCATGTAACCGCTTTTTGACGCATAAACTTTTTCCGAATATTTTGACTTAGGATATTTTTCGGGTTTTGTTAAATAAGTAATATTTCCACCTTGTGCTTTTACTATTTCCAAAAATTTGTCGAATGCTTTTCCTTTTTCTATAAGCTGTTTTGATTTTTCAATTCCTTCTTCTATCGAACTTGCTTTTTTACCAAGGTAAATCATCGCTCCGCTGAGGTTTAATGTGACCTCATACATTCCGTAAATATACTCTCCTTTAAGCATCTTAACCGCTTCGAGAACCTCAAGCCAATTACCGATATAATTTCCAAGCGGCTGATTCATATCAGTAATGAATGCGATAACTTTCTTGTTGAATTTTTTTGCAGTTTCTGTGAGTGATTCGGCTAACAATTTAGCATCACGAATATTTTTCATGAATGCACCGCTTCCGGTTTTAACATCCAACACAAGACCGTCAATTCCTTCGGCTAATTTCTTGCTCATAATGCTTCCGGTTATCAATGGAATAGATTCGACAGTTCCGGTTACATCTCGAAGAGCGTAAATCAATTTATCCGCTGGGGCAATGTCTTTTGTCTGTCCGATCAAAACAGCACCGTGTTTTCTTATATTATATTTGTAATCTTTCAAATTGAGATCTGTTGAAAATCCTGGGATCGATTCAAGTTTATCAAGAGTTCCGCCAGTGTGACCCAGTCCTCTTCCTGATATCATCGGAACCTTAATTCCCGCTGCAGCAGCTATCGGGGCAAGCACTAGTGAAGTGTTATCGCTCACCCCGCCGGTTGAGTGTTTATCGATTTTCATCCCTTTAATTTTGGAAAGATCTATGATATTTCCGCTGTGAAGCATTGCTCCGGTTAATGCCGCGGTTTCAACGGTACTCATTCCGTTCAAAAACACTGCCATCAAAAATGCAGAAAATTGATAATCGGGAATTTTTCCTTGTGTGTAAGAACTAATCATAAAATTGATTTGATCGTCGGTTAATTCACTCTTGTTTCGCTTTTTTATGATAATTTCAACGGGATTCATAGTATTTTCCTATCTCATTATTTGATCAAATATACTAATTGTAATACAAAAATAAGACTTTCTTATATTGAAATTAAAATCCGATTTCAATATACTTTGAAATACATATAATTTTTACAGTTAATACAAAGGAGATTTTATGTTTGATTCCGG
>JAGFIY010000165.1 GCA_024103215.1 Melioribacteraceae bacterium
AGTAACCAAATCCAGATCGTTGTTCCCGAATGATGATGCACTTAAAAAAATGTTGTACCTGGCTTACAGAGACTTATCGAAGAAATGGACTATGCCGATAAGAAACTGGGCACTTGTTCTTTCAAACCTGCCTGCCGACAAAGGCAGGTTTTTCAATCTATTTTAAGGATAGATTTGATGATTTTACTTAACCCAAAAATCTATTTACACAAACTATTTTACAGACTCTTCTTTCATTTTGAAGAAAGATCAACGTCATTATTAATAAATATTAAATACTTTATTATTTATTAATATTTTATTTAATGAAACAAGATATTAGATAATTAAATTGAGTGTACCAATTACTCTTATAGTTCTTTTGAACCGATGGGTTTTGTCCAGGCACAATCCTTCGCCAGCTCGTAGTTTTACCAACGTGCTTTGTGCACTAATAATGATGAAGATAGGGACAACAAGTAAGGGCTGACCATTATTTCATTCCCCGTTGCACAAATAATTAATGATATGAATGTTATTGTAAGAAAGAAAAGGGATAATTGTGGCAACGAGTAATGATTATAGATGTCAATGGGGCAAAAATCTATGGATTGCTTCGTCTTTATTACTCCGTCGCTTAAAAAATGCAAGGCATAATTTTTATTTGACCCGACTTTTAATTCGGGGATAAAGTTTACAAACCTATCTTTAGGCTTCAGTCCTATTTTCAAAATTTTATGGGACTAAAGTCACGCGATATTTTGAGGCTTTACAATCCTGTGGCTGAAGCCACGGGCAATTCTGACTTATGCATCAGACTCTAAATGCGACGGCAATAAAAAAACAAATCTTGCAAATAATTGCTGTCAGCTTCTTCGGATGTAAGCAAGCCGTATTGTATTAGTTACAGATAAGTTTATAAAATATAACCTTTTTATTGATTTCTGATTTAATATCAGCACAATACCGTTCTATTTCCGAAGTAATCAGGCTAATTTAACTATTGAATCAATCTGGGAATTTTTGCATCTAATAAAGAATAAAAATTTTTTAAGTCGATATGAAAGAAAACAAAAACCACTGGTATGACGGAATATTTTACGATGTCTTTATTGCACCAAATCAAGATAAATCATTTCGCTTAGCAAAAAGTATAATCAAAGAAAATTCAACTGTGATTGATGCCGGTTGCGGAACGGGAAGATTTGCTTTCACTGTTGCAGATAAAGTAAACAAAGTTGACGCCGTTGATTTATCCGAACGCAATATAAAAGTTGCAATGAATAAACTCACAAAGAACAACTCACCCAAAATTAAATTTTATCACTCCGATATTTACCGCTTTTTTGAAAACGGCGACAAGCATTACGATTATGCGGTTATGTCATACGTCATTCACGAAGTAGACGAACACTTAAGGAATGATATTTTGAAAACACTATCGGAAAATGCCGACAAAGTAATTTTAATTGATTACTTACATCCTCGGCCGAAAAATTACTGGAGCTGGCTTAACGAAGCTGTTGAATTTGCTGCTGGAAAAGAACATTACACTAATTTTAAATCGTACTTAAAGAACAGCGGCTTAAGAGGATTGGCGGAACGAAGCGGATTGAAAATCATCAAAGAAATTAAAAACACACCTTCAACAAGTCACATAGTTGTGTTAGAAAAATAAAGGCAATTAAAATGAAACTTGGAAATGTAGAATTAAGGAATAACTTTATAATGAGTCCGGTTAAAACCGGTTACGGCGATAAGGAAGGAAACATTTCGGAAAGACATTTGGCATTTTGGGAAAGACGTTCGCATCACACGGGAGCAGTAATTTTTGAGCCGTTCTTTATTGATAAAAGAGTTAGAGAGCTTCCTACTCAAATAGGAATTGATACCGATGATAAAATAGAGGGACACAAAAAGTTAGTTGAAGCAGTACAAAAAAACGGAGCCATAGCAGTTGCACACATTAATCATCCAGGGAGAATGGCTAATCCAAACTTACCGGGAAATATTTATCTCTCTGCTTCCGGCATTCAATGCCCAAACGGGGGACAAAAACCGAAGGAAATGTCAATAGACGATATCATCGCTGTTCAACAACAATATATTGATGCGGCAGTTCGTGCAGAGAAAGCCGGTTATGATTTTATTGAACTTCAATTTGGTCTCGGCTATTTAATTGCTCAATTTCTTTCACCGCAATCGAATAAAAGAACCGATGAATACGGCGGCTCGTTCGAAAATAGAATTAGATTCGGATTGGATATACTTCGTCAAATTAAAGCAACAATAGACCTTCCGGTCATAGTTAGAATTAGCGGTGATGAAAAAGCCGAAGGCGGAATGACGATTGAAGATGCAATTAGAATTACAAAAGTTTTAGAGCAGGAAAAAATTGCAGCTGTTCACGTTACTTCGGGAAATGTTTGCCTGAGCCCACCCTGGTATTATCAGCATCACTTCGTTCCTAAAGGAAAAACTTGGGAGATGTCGAAGAAGATAAAAGAGAATACAACACTTCCGGTAATTACCGTTGGACAAATTACCGAGCCGGAAGATGTTGATAAAATTTTTGAAGAATGTGCTGCCGATTTTATTGCTCTTGGCAGAACATTAATTGCAGACCCCGATTTTATCGGTAAATATCTAAAGGAAGTTGAAGGAAGAATACGTCCCTGTTCATCTTGCTTAACCGGTTGTTTGGGAAGAATTAAAATCGGGAAAGGTTTACAATGCGAAATTAATCCGGAAGTAGGAAAAGAACTTGAGCCTTTGATCCCGACAACAAACAAAAAAAATTATGCAGTTATAGGTGGCGGACTTGCGGGAATGCAAGCGGCATTAACATTAAAGCAGCGCGGTCACGATGTTACGATTTTTGAAAAAGATAAACTCGGCGGACAATTTAATCTTGCACCACTCCCTTCGCAAAAAGGTTCGCTTCAAAAACAGATTGACTATTTGAAAGCTGAAGTTGCCGACATCAAAACAATTTATAAAGAAGCAAACGAAGAAGACATTGTCGGGAAATTTGACGGAGCAGTTTTAGCACTTGGTTCAAGACCGCATATTCCGCCAATCGAAGGATTAAAAGAATACAGTTGGGCTGAAATACTTTACGAGTTCAACATTCCTCAAAACAAAAACGTGTTAATTATTGGCGGTGGATTAATTGGTGTTGAAGTTGCAAACACACTTGTTGATTACGGCAATAAAGTTACCATCGTAGAAATGTTGGATGAGATTGCACGAGATATGGAAATGGTAACAAAAAAACTCAACCTAAAGAAATTGAAAGAAAACGATGTAAAAGTTCTTACAAACGCCAAAGTAAAACAAGTTGAAAACTCAACGGCTTTTGTTGAACTTAATAATCAAGAAGAAGCAAAAATTGAAAACATAGATGTTTATGTTATTGCCACCGGTATGAAACCCAACAAAGAACTTTTAGAAAAATTGGAAGGAAAAATAGAAACAAAAATAATCGGAGATGCAAACGAAATCGGAGACGCGGTCTCCGCAATTCAAAGTGCATATTTTACTTGTAAAGAACTATAGGAGAAATATATGTTGTTAGCAATTGGTGCAGACGAAAATAAATTGGAAAGTAAAGTCGCAAAACGTTTTGGTCACGCGGCTTACTATATTATATATAACACAGAAGATAAATCATTTGAAGCAATGAAAAACAACGATGTGGACCATACACACGCAGAGTTGAGTGAATTGCTTGATCAAGGTGTTGAAGTTTTCATCGTTGGTAATATCGGTCCGCACGCATTTGATTTATTAATTGACGGTGGAGCGGAAGTTTATCTTGCTAGAAGGATGACCGTACAAGAAGCGATAGATAAATACAATTCCGGCGAACTTGATGAACTTACTAAGTCAACAATAAAACAGAGTTTTAACCACTCTTAATATTCAAATCGATGGAACGCAGATGGCCACGCCGGAGGCGGGAAAGCGCTAATGCGACTGATTTACACAGAAAACTAACTGTGATAATCTGTTTTTCTGTGTGATCTGTGCGTTCCATTGACCAATTCAATGAATGAAAAGAGAAACTTCATAGGATTTATCTGGCACGCCTTCTGGCTTGCGCTTGCTGAAACATTTGCTGAGAAAAATACAGTTCTGCCGGGATTAATTTTACTCGGCGGCGGTACACAGTCCGATGTAGGAATTCTAATCTCTATAATGATAGGTGTTCCTTTAATTTCTCAATTACTGTTTGCAAGTTACTTAACAAACAAATCGAAGAAGAAAAATTTCCTGTTGTTCGGAATATATTTAAGGGTAATTGCTTTCATCGGTGTAGCGCTTTCAATTTATT
>JAGFIY010000184.1 GCA_024103215.1 Melioribacteraceae bacterium
TTGCTTATGGATTTCAAATCAATGGTTTTGCAAGCGGAATATTAGACGCGGACATAACCGGTCCCAACGTTGCAAAAATGCTCGATGTAAATGATCAAGTAATTGTTTTGAATGAAAAAATAATTCCGTTTGAAAAATACGGTGTTAAGATGATTTCAATTGCATCGTTAATCGATCCGGGGCAGCCTGTAATTTGGCGCGGACCGATGCGCTCGAAAGTTATCAATCAATTTTTAGCTGATGTTGATTGGGGCGAGCTTGAATATCTAATTGCGGATTTACCGCCGGGAACCGGCGATGAAATTTTAACAATCGCACAAAAGATGAAACCGCATTACGCCGTAATCGTAACAACTCCGCAGGATGTTTCTGTAATAGATGCAGAACGTGCAATTAATATGGCGCGTAAGCTTGAAATTCCTTTTATCGGCGTAGTTGAAAATATGTCCGGTTTCGTTTGTCCGCATTGCGGCGCTGTTGTAAACATCTTCGGCGAAGGCGGCGGTAAAAGATTAGCCGATGAATTCGGCGTTCCTTTCCTCGGCTCAATACCGATTGATATAGACGCAAGAATTTCCGGTGATTCCGGTAAACCGGTTGTTCTGAATAAACCGACCGGTGAAGTAAGTGAAGCATTCACTTCTATTGTAGACTCAATAGAAAATCATTTTAAGGAAGAGCAATTAAGTTCAAACACTATGCATGCAGATGAAAAACAATAAAATAACATATGAGCCGATTGGAGTAATCCGCACGCAATATAATAGCAGCGACGGTGTTCCAATTCAACCCTCAGGCGCTGAAAATGTTACTGGCTTTGTTGAGTTGGAAAATAAATATATGTCCGGCTTAAAAGACTTAGATGGATTCTCCCATATCATTTTGATCTATCACTTTCATCTAAACGAAGGTTATTCGCTCCGTGTAGTCCCTTTTCTCGACAAAGATGAAAGAGGAATATTTGCAACGAGAGCTCCCATTAGACCAAATTCTATTGGGCTTTCAGTCGTCAAGCTAAACAAGATTGAAGCCAATAAAATTTTCGTGGAAAACATTGATGTGGTTGACGGGACACCCTTGCTGGATATAAAACCTTATGTAAGAGATTTTGATAAAGTAATGAATTCAAAATTCGGATGGCTGGAAAATTCAGCACATCTATCAAAAACAACTAAGGCGGATAAAAGATTTACTAAAGATGCTAAGGAAAACAAAAATGAATAACTCAAAAGTAAGAATCGGCATAATTATCTGTGACCGCTATAAAGACTGTGCTGGCGGGAAGTGTTTTAGAGCAATGCGTGAAAGAGAAGGTGCATTCGAAATTTATAAAGGGAAAGATATAGAACTTGTAGGTTATACAAGTTGTGGAGGTTGCCCGGGTGGAAACATAGAATACGCTCCTGGGGAAATGAGCAAAAACAAAGTCGATGTAATCCATCTGGCAACGGGCATGGTGGTTGGCTACCCGCCATGCCCCCACATTAATTATTTCAAAAATTTTATTGAAACGCATTACGGAATCCCGGTTGTTGTTGGTACCCATCCCATACCCGAAAAGTATTATACAACACACAAAAAGTTGGATACTTGGAATACTCCTGAGTGGAAAGAATTTATTAAACCGACTCTGAACAAAAGAGAAACACGTTTGGCATATAATTAACCAAACTAAAGGGAGGACAAAATGACAAACATTAAAAATATCTATGACGAACTCGGCTGGGAGGAAGCTTCCGGGTATCAAGTGGGAACGAGAATGAAAACCCTTCGAGATGAAGGCGGGTTCAAAACCGTTCTGCTAAAACTTCCTAAAGGGTTTCATATGGATTCGCACACCCATATTTATAATGAGCAGCACATTGTATTAGAAGGTGAATATGAAAGCGAAGGAGTGACTTTTAATTCAGGTGCATACAGATTTATCCCGGCACATAAAAATCACGGACCTTTTACTTCAAAAGCCGGCGCTGTTTTACTTGTTATTTGGGATAAAATGAAATAAAAATTTTCTCTAAAAAATTGGTGAGTAAATTATGTCAATTGTATTTGGTCCAATACCGTCACGCAGACTCGGAAGAAGTCTCGGGGTAAATAACATTCCGCCTAAAGTTTGTTCATACTCTTGCATTTACTGTCAAGTAGGCATTACGGATTCTATGTGTATTAATAGAAAAGAGTACTATAACCCCGATGAAATTTTTAAAGTCGTTTCCGAAAAAGTAAACCAGCTAATTAAGGCAGGCGAAAAGATAGATTACATAACGTTTGTTCCGGATGGTGAACCCACACTTGATATAAATCTCGGCAAATCAATTGAATTATTAAAACCATTGGGGATAAAAA
>JAGFIY010000101.1 GCA_024103215.1 Melioribacteraceae bacterium
GGATATTTAATTCTAAGCGGGCTGTACAAATACCACGAAAACGATATTCCGCGTTGGCAGCCGCGCGGCTCATAAGGCGGCAGGCTGCTTTCGAGTAAAGGATAATCTAATTGCTGTGTTTCCCAAACAACGATTCCGTCTTTAACGTGAATCTGCCAAGAGCATCCGCCCGTGCAGTTTACGCCGTGAGTACTTCTAACTATTCTATCGTGTTGAAAACGGTTACGGTAAAATTCCTCCCACTTTCTAGTATCGGGAGAAACGATGTCTTTAATCCAACTCATAAATTCACTTATATTTTTTATTAAAAATTAACGATCGGGATTAACACTGTATTTTTTTACTTTTCTCCACTTCCAAAGGAAAAAGAGAAAAACAATATTCAAACTAAATATTGAAACTGCCAAGAAAATAATATCTCCGTTCCCGGAAAAATTTTGATATAAATTCCAATCATCGGAATAATATAAAAAGGCTAGTAAATCTTTAACCTCCTGATCGGTTAGGGGTTTGTCTGCAAAACTGTTTACCATTGCAGGAAATGGAGGATTTCTAATAATACCATCAACACCTGCGGGACTTAATCTTGTGAAAGCCATACTCAGGTCTTTAGCTAAAGTTCCGCCGTCAAATACACCCGGAAGCTGCACAGTATGGCAAACAACACAGGGAACGCCTCCGTTTTCAAATTCTACAGTTCCTTCGAATAATTTTTTCCCTCTTTCTATATCCGCTTGGGTTACGACTGTCGGATTAAAAATTTGCTTTGGTGTTTTTATGTTGGGATTATTTGGATCGGGACTATTCGTTGAAATGTATTCAATCACAGATTTTAGTTCGCTTTCACTTAAGGGCTGATCCGGCATTATTACTTTGTTGTTCTCTTCAAAAACGGCTGCTGCTATAGAATCTCCAGAATTTATTAGAGATTGTGAGGATAGAATAAATTTAACAAGCCAATCCGCATCCCTTCTTTGATGAACATTTGCTAAATCGGGTCCTACTCTTTTGCCTTCTCCTATTGTGTGGCATGCTGTGCATTTTTCGAAGAAAATTTTTTGTCCCGAGTCTTGTGCCTCTAGCGATTGAAAAAGGCACACAATAAGAAATACTTTGAGAATCTTATTATTTATCATATCACTAATCCTTTTACAGGCATTTTATAATTTTTTGATGGAGGGAGATTTCAAAAATTAATTATATATAATCAGAAATTTTATTCTGTTTTTAATTTATGAGAATAATAAAACAGACGCAAGTATAAAATAAAAATTATTTCTCTCACTTATTTTTCGATCAAAGGACAACTGTTCACATTTTTATTATTTATATTTATCTTTATTTATAATTTGATTTCTTTTGCAATAAAGCACTCTTTAGGTTATAAAAAATCCTTACAATTTTCAAAAAAAAATTCTATCTCAGACTTAATGGTCTATATTTTCTTCATGCTGATTCTTTATATATATCTGAAGTCAACATTGAAGAATATAATCAAGCCATTGAAAAGACTAGAGACTATGAGAAATATGCTGTACTTCTTTATAATTTCTGGAAGGTGGTATGAAAAAAGGTTAGTTATTTTGAACAGCTTTAGTATATGACTTCCGTGAGTTCGAGCAGCAGTATCATCGATTATCAGTTTCTCCATGTAATCTGTGTTCTATGTTATGTCTTTTAATTCTTCAAGTTATTTAAGTTGACAGCATTACTTTTGACTCAATGTTTAAATTTTTATCAAGAATGATTCTAAATGTCGATCCTACATTTTTCTCGGATTCAACTTCTATTCTCTCATAATTAACTTCGCTGTAACTCTTCACAAGAGCTAACCCTAGATCGTCATCTTTACAACTTCCTGTGTAAACCTGTTCCTCTTGTGCGAAATGACCAAATAGTATGGGGAAAAAATCTTTTGAAATTCCTATTCCAGTATCCCTTATTTCAACAATTATATTCTCGTTTATATTCTTAGTAAACTGAATTTCTGCTTTGCCATATTTTGTGTATTTGATAACATTATTTTTCAGGTACACAAAAATTTGGGTGACACTGTAATCATCTGCTAAAATTCTCGCGCTTTTTAATGAACAATTATATATCAATTCCAATCCGTTCTCGTTTGCTGAGAGCGATCTTTCTCTATATAATCTATTTAGAATCTCGGTATCGAGATCAATTTGATGAAAACTAGGTTGATAACTACCCGTTTGTAATTCAGCAACATTAAGTAACAAGTCTATGGTTCTAATAATTCTTTGTGAGGCAATATCTTTTCCATTAAAGCAATCGATTACTTCTGAATCCTTGGACTCACTAATTAAATCACTGAGATATCCAACATACCCTAACTCTGCGTTAATCGGCGTCCGGATTTCGTGGGGATTTCGGGGATCATCCCCGCTGCACTCATAAAGGTTTTGTTTCGCTTCGCTTCGCCGTGCCTGATTCCCTCTCAGCCAATAACCAGCAGTCACTTAATCCCGCATTCTCATTCTTAACGTTTTTGCCTTTCGGTCTCAGCCTCCAGCTTTGCTTGCTCATTCGGTCCTGCCTGCCGGTAGGCTGGTTCGTTTCGTCCAGCTTACGCTGTCCTCATACACTCCTATACTCATCAAAACCCCAAATATGCCCCAAACTAAAAATTCTTTCTTCTGTCTCCTATCTCCTTACTTCTGTATTCTGACTTCTGCTTTTTCCGTGTACATTTCAACAAACTTTCATAAATTGAACTTCAGTTCAAACAATTTAGGTTGTTATGGATTTTCTACTCTATTCAATGCTCATAATTTGGCCATTTATTTTATCTTCCTATTTTTCCATAGATTATTATAAGAATTTTTTGCGCAGATTTTATATAAATGACAACAGTAAGCTTGTTTGCCTTATCTCCTTAAGTATAATTATTATTTTAATAGGCTATAAATAACTGGATTTTGAATTTCAGTATATGATGCATTTATAATATCCGTATTGAAATAAATAGAATCATCTTAAGTATTAGTTATATGCTTAATTAAAAATGTAACATAACACCAAGTTTAATATCTTTATGAGTAAAATATTTTGAAAGTTTTAAGGAAATTTGAATAATATGGCTAATAATAACAAAGAAGAACCTATCGAGAAACAACTCTGGAAAGCGGCGGATAAACTTAGAAAAAACATTGATGCTGCCGAATATAAGCATATTGTTTTAGGACTGATATTTCTAAAATACATTTCGGATGCTTTTGAAGATCACTACGAAAAATTAAAAAAAGGTGAAGGAGAATTTGCCGGAGCTGATCCCGAAGACCGAGATGAGTACAAAGCAGAAAACATTTTCTTTGTTCCCCCTTCTGCACGCTGGTCTTATTTACAGAAAAGAGCAAAGCTGCCTGAAATCGGAAAAGATGTTGATTCCGCTATGGATGCTATTGAAAGAGATAATGCTTCTCTAAAAGATGTTCTTCCAAAAGT
>JAGFIY010000008.1 GCA_024103215.1 Melioribacteraceae bacterium
GGTACCGTATATATTTGCCATGGAGAAAATCACAATGAAGAATATTATTACGTATAAACCTAGAGCTTTGCTTTTTAACACCCTTTGTGTAAATCCAATATCGATTAATTTGATTTTTATTTTTGCATCAAAGCTGCTTTTTTCTTTAAGAGATTCGGGTAGAGAGGTTACTGCAAAAATAAAAGCAAGCAGTGAAAATCCAGCCGCACCGTAACCGCAGACAGCATAACTATATTTTGCTAAAATTCCACCAATTAGAGGACCGAAAAGAAATCCAAGTCCGAAAGCAGCCCCTATCAAACCCATCCCCTTCGATCTGTCCTGCTTTGAGGTTATATCTGCAATATACGCTTGTGCAACACTAATATTGCTTCCGCCAAGTCCGGCAAACATCCTTGAGAGTAAAAGAAGAAAAAAAGAATCGGCAATCGAAAAAATTAGATAAGAAATTGCGGTAATAAGCAGAGTTGAAAGAATTATAGGTCGTCTTCCGATTCGATCTGAAATTTTACCAAGGATCGGGTTGAAAATAAACTGCATAAAGGAATAAGCAGCAACTATAATTCCAATTTCGGTATCGGTAATTCCCAAATTTCTTGAAGCAAATGCGGGAAGAATCGGGATAAGTATTCCAAAACCCATTAAATCAATAAATACAGTTGTGAAAACAACAATTAAGGAGGCTTTTTTCTGCATTAGTTAATTAAGTTTTAATCGAATAAAAAAAATAGCAAAATTAGATTCCAAATCATATTCAGTGCTTATTATGAAAGTAAACAAAAGTCCCGTAGGATTTTTTCTTATATATAAACGGCAGGAGTTTTGAAACAAAATTGCTTCTTATACATATTGTTAACGTTTTAGAAGTGTTTCTATCTTATCAGCGAAGAATTCATATTCTTCTTTTCCGTTAATAAAAAATTGCTGCTTTCCTTTCTCGTCATATATGAAAGTTGCCGGCAAAGATCCAAACCAACTCTCATTTAAAAAATTAATCAGATCTTCTTGTTTTTCAAAACTGTTTACATAAACCGGGAAATTTATTTTAAAACTTGATAGGAATGGAATTATTTTCGATTCGATTTCATCCGGATAATCAACACTTATCGCAATAATATCTGTTTGTTCCGCATATTTTTTTTTTAATTTTATCAGTGCCGGAAATTCTTCACGGCAAGGTACACACCAAGTTGCCCAGAGATTAACAAAGAGAGGTTTTCCCTCTCTTTGTTGAATTATTTTTTCAAGTTCTGATTTATCAATCGGTTTTATTACTGATTGCTGCTGTGCATATAAATTTGTAACCGCAAAAAACAAAACTGTTATTATTAAGAGGGTTAAACTCTTTTTATTGTGCATCCGAAAGCCTTAGTTGTTTTAACAGGAATTTCTTCTCCGTCAAGAATTGCCTCAAGTGCTTTTTCAAGATCTTTGGAAGTAATTTCCGTTTCCCGTTGCGAATCGTCGATTCGCCCATGGTAAAGTATTTCAAACTCGGGGCTTAAGACAAAAATCTCCGGGGTTACCTGTGCTTTGAATTTGTCAGCAATAATATTATTTGGGTCTTTGAGAATGGGGAAATTCAAACCGTTTTCCTCAGCATGATTTTTTACCTCTTCTGCATCTTCCTGCTTATTTGAATTGATTCCAATGAAAGCGATCTCTTTTTCAGAATATTTTTCATGAAGAGCTGCCATTCTTGAATTGTAAGCATTTGATACGGGACATTGTGTTGCAACAAAAAGTAGAACAATTGCTTTTGAGTCTTTGTAATCACTCAAAGAATGTTCGGTCCCGTTGTAATCTTTCAGCACAAAATTTTCGACTTTGTCTCCGTTGCCGGCATTTATGTTAAGTGCTGAACTCACCGTCAGCAACAAAGCTAACAAAGTTGACCGCAAAGTATTTTTCATTCGACCTCCTTATTATTAAGATATTGTATCCGAAAACAAATTATACCGAAGGAAAATACAAATAGTTACATTCAGTTTAAAATTATGTGAGGTCATAAATGAAGAACTATTTATACACTAAAAGATTCAAAATGCCCGCAAGTTTTTAGCTCAATTTGACGTAAATAATGTGTTGATCAATTATCAAAATATTTTTCGTCAGACTGCTCAAATTCATTATGATATTCCGTAAGTAATACAGAATCTTTATCAAAATAAAGTAGTTCGGCAACTTCTATTAATTTTTCGATTATTCGTTTTATAAGACCGCTGTCGTTCATCAACGAGGTAGCCATTTCTGTTAAGATTAATTTCTCTCGAATCAAATTATCTAGACCTCCGCTCAACAGAACATCATGCAGCCTTGCATTTCTTTTAAGTTTTGAAAGCTTATCATATTGTTGATTAATATTCTCCGCATCATAAGAACGATAAATTTCACGCATAGCTTTCGCGACTTTTTGTCTGAGAATATTATATTCCTTTTTGATGTATTCATTTTCGGATATGATATATTTTGCAAAATTCGGCTGAAGAGTTTTAATATGTTTAACAATTTCAACAATATATCTGCTTGCTACTTTTATCTCGTGAATTTTATTTACATATCTCTCCTCCATAATTCCGCTCTGCGAAATTGTAGCAAACTCGATAATCTTATTATAAATTGACTTTACCTTTCGGAAATATATATCGTCAATATTAACCATCATCACTTTGTTCGAATTAGAAACGATCTGTTTAAGTTTTTTGTCAGAAAATATATCTGTTCTATGAAGATTTAATCCATGTGCAATAATTTCGAATGCATTGTTAAACAAATGACGAGTCTCTAAAAGAAGTGCTGCAACTGCGGATTCGGGATATTTCAAAACAGATTCATTAAGATATTTAGGCACCGAGATATCAACTTGGCTTCTGTCCTTTATTCTCTTAGTAAGTTGGGAAGCAAGATATTTAATGAACGGAAGCATAAGTAGAACACCGACTAAATTGAACATGGTATGGAACATTGAAAGTTTTAAAACATAATCATCTGCTTGAATACCAACCTTGTTACTCAAAAAATTTACAGCAATTTGAAATTGGTTAATAAATGCAATCGCTATTATGCCAGTAAATAAGTTGAACACTAAATGGGCGATTGCTAATCTTTTCCCCTCCACATTTGAACCGAGTGCTCCTAAAAATGCAGTAAATGTGGTGCCGATATTGGCTCCGATTGCAAGAGCCAATGCATTCTGATATGTTATTTGGTTAAACGATAGCGCAGTAAGAATTATGGCAAGCGAACCATGACTTGATTGCATTAGTATCGTAATTAAAATTCCAAAACCAACATAAACTATTGCCCCCAAAAATCCGGGCATAGCGTATTGTGCTAAATTAATTGTTGATGTATAAGTATCAAATCCTATTTTCATAAAATGAATACCGAGAAACAGAAAACCGACGCCTGCAATAAATCCGCCGATCCCTTTTAGATAATTTCCTCTTTGCAATAGGAATAACACACCGAAAACCACCATTGGTAAAGCAAATGATGAGATATTTACTTTAAGTCCAAGATACGAAATCAACCACGCACCAGTTGTTGTCCCGATGTTTGCACCGAAGATTATACCTATTCCAGAAGTTAGAGTTATAAGCCCAGCACTTAAGAAGGAAATCGAAACCAAAGAAACGAGTGCGCTCGACTGAAGCAAGGAAGTTGAGATAATACCGAACCAAATACTTCTGTTAACCGTTGATGTTGTTTTCTTCAGAAACTTTCTAAGAAATGAGCCGGCGAGTTTGTTTACTCCCCGTTCCAAAGTCAGCACGCCGAAAAGAAGAATAGCGACTCCGTAAAGAATCTCATTGGCTTCCGGCAGAAATATTAAAGCTGCTGCAAGAGCGATTGTAATTATAAATAGAAATAAATACTTGGAAATTTTCATAACTAATTATAGGAAAAATGACGGGAAGAATAAATTATTTAGCAGGTGCTGGCAAAGTAAAAATGAATGATGTTCCCGAATTAAGTATACTTTCTACCCTTATTGTACCATTATTTTTTTCTATAAATTCTTTACAAAGGATCAAACCTAATCCGGTTCCCTTTTCGTTTTCTGTGCCGGTTGTTGAATAGTGTTCGTCTATCTTAAACAATTTTCCAATATCTTCTTCAGCAATTCCTATCCCGGTGTCTTTAATTTTAACTTCCACACAATTTTCTTTCTTTTCTGCAGAAACAGTAATTGAACCGTTTGCATCTGTAAATTTTATAGCATTTGCAATCAGGTTGCGGAAGATAGTATTTATCATATAATTATCAGCAAATGCAAAAACTTTGGAGGGCACACGATTTAATAATTTTATTTTCTTTCTCATCGCATTTGGCTGATAAAGATTTATTACCTCCGATGCAATATCATGAATATCGATTTTAACCTGAGCGAATTCCATTCTTCCGGTTTTGATACGTGACCATTGAAGTAAGTTTTCGAGCAGATTGTACACATGTCTCGCTGATCTATCAATGCTGAATGTGAACTCTCTTATCTCCTCCTTACTAAGTGAGTCATATTCCTGTATAAGATATTGTGTAAATCCAAGCAAAGAAGTAAAAGGACTTTTTAGATCGTGAGCAATTATCGAGAAAAAAACATCCTTTTGCGAGTTTAGAATCTTTAACTCTTCCCTGCTTTCTTCAAGTTGTTTATTGAGATTTTGCAGTCTTCTTGAATTATCCTCTAACTGCTTAGTGGTCAACTCTAATTTTTCTATATACTCTTTAAGCTCATTCTCAATCTTTTTTCGCTGCGTAATATTTCTTTGAATTGCAAGAACTGCATCAATGCCATTATAGTTTAATCTGGATAAATTACTTTCTATAAATATTTTTTCACTTCCGTTTTTTTCAAAAGTAGATTCAACACTTACAATTTTTCCGGCTTCGGATATCAATGATTTCATCATTTTTTTCAAGACATCATTTTGAATTATTGCTTCAAGTCTTATGCTCTTTAACATTTCCAGGTCAAATCCGTATAAAACAGCCGCTTGAAGGTTTGCATCAAGAACAACTCTTTTATGAGGATCAAAAATAATTATTCCGTCGTGTGCATTTTCATAAATTGCACGATAACCGCGCTCGCTTCTCCTTAACTTTTCTGCTGTTCTTACTCTTTCTATGGCTGCTGCAATTTGCTCCGATACAAATATGAGAATCTTTTTTTCTCGCTCACCGTATGCTTTTTCATTTTCATAATCTTGAAGAACCATAGCACCGATTGATTTATTTTCAAGCTTAAGACAAATTCCCATCCAGATTGCTTGTGGTTCCCCCACAAGTTCAACTTCACCGGACTTTCTAAGCTTCTCGTCCATCTCTTTGTTAACCAGTATATCTTTGCCTTTAAATATTACGTATTCAGTAAGTCCTTTCCCCGGTTTTGTCGGCGGAGGAGCATCATCGTATTGATCAACGTAGTATGGGAATGAGATAAGATCATTTTCATCTTCATATAAAGAAATATAAAAGTTATCAGCCGGCATAAGCTGTTTAACAATCGAATGAATTTTCTTAAACAATGAATTTAAATCAGCAGAAGTGTTAACAGCTTCCGAAATGTCATAAAGGGCATTGTTCATCAGATTTGTTTCAACCTGATCAGTTATATCTGTGAACAATCCGTAAACATTAGTTATTTTTTTATCAGACTTCTCAAAATGAACAGTTGCCCTTATCCAGCCAAATTTGTTGTTTGCACGTTTAATTCTGAAATTTTCATGAAACTCTGAAAGCGAATTCATACATTTTTTGTATTTTGCTTTTATTGCGGTTACCTCATCTTCGTGAACAATGTTCCAGAAATTATCCGGATTTCCCGCAAAGTACTTGTATGATTTACCGGTTAGATTTTTAATAACAGGAGAATAAAAGGCATATACAAATTTTCCATTCTCATCAATTTTATTGCTCCACAATACATCCGGCACAGAGGCAATCACACCGTTCAACTCGGCTTCCGTTTCTTTCAACGAATCTTGTATAATTTTATAATCTGTTATGTCTCTTGAAAAAACAGCTATTTTATCAACCTCGCCAAAGTTGGTAAATATCGGGTTGTAACTGTTATCCCAGGTTCTGCCAAATCGTGATGACTCGCTTCTACAAGCTTTTTTCTCTTTCTTAACTTTTTCGATAATGGTTTTTGTAATATTAAAACTTTGTTCCTCAAAAACAGCACTATAGTGTTTACCTACAAATTCTTCTCTTTTTTTGCCGGTGACTTTTAACACCGCTTCATTTACATCGCAGAAAATTCCATTGACGTCTAAAACATAGATTACATCATCAGGAGCATTTATTAAAGATTTGTATAGTGCTTCATTTTCACGCAGACGATCTTCGATCTTTTTCTTTTCAGTAATGTCTTTAATTATACCAAAAGTTGAAGGGGATCCTTGATAATCGATTATATCAACACTCATCATTCCTGTGATTATAATTCCTGTTTTATGGAGAAGTCTTATTTCGTAGTTTTTGGGTTGTTCCTTTCCCTTGAGCCGGTTTTGATATCTTGAATTTACTATTTCAATTTGATCCGGTGCGAGTACATCGACAAAATCTCTTCCGATAAGCTCGTTTCTTTCATAACCAAGCATTTTACAAAAAGCATCGTTTACAAAAACGAAACATCTCTGTTGAATTATATAGATTCCTTCGTGAGCTTTTTCGATTACTAATTGATAACGGTTCTCGCTTTCTTTTAGTAATGCATTAGCAAACTTCAATTCAGAAATATCGCGTATATTCCCTTCATAGAAAATCACATTGCCTTCGCTGTCGCGTACAGTTTGAGCAGTAATCTTAACCCAAATTCTTTGACCATCTTTTCTCTTAAGAACTGCATCATAATCAGCCAGCGATTCCCCAGCTAATACTTTTTCGTTTAAGGATTTTCTATGATCAGGATTCTCATATAATTCCAGAGCATTCATATTTATTACATCTTCTTTGCTCTCGTAACCAAGCAAGTCACAGAATGCTTTATTGACATTTAAAATCCTACCGTCGGGAGTTGTACGGTACAATCCGGTTGGAACCAATTCGAAGAGATCGGTATTAATATTTGAAATTCGTTTCAGAATCTCATTTTCTTCTTCGAGTTTGGTCAGCTTTTTTTTGAGCTGAGAAATGCTATAGTTATTTTCAGTCTCTGCGGACTGTTTCATTATCATGTTTTCGATTTATAAATTCTATTATCGTATTAATAGCCAAAATATTTAGTTTTTTCATTTTACAATTTTTACATCAACCGTTGTTTGAGAAGTCTTTGTCAAAACCTCACCACTCGAACTAAGATTATACCTTACAGAAAATTCCATCGGAACTGTTTTAGTGCTTCTGGGAATAGAGTCAAACATTTCTCTGTCGATCAGAAATTCAAAATAATTTTCTGAGTACTCGTTCGGATTTATTGTATCTACATTAATAAATACCGTCCTCGATGAAAGTTTTCCGCAATTTATTTCGATCACACAATTTTTCAGCGGAAAATTTCTTGTGTTAAAAATTGTTACATAGCCGAAATAGTTATTATCGTAATAATCGAGGTTTTGAGAAGATACTTCGCCTACCTCGATGTAGTTAAACTCGACCGGTTCCCTAAGCGCATTTAATTCTTCTCTTTTAGATTCAGCTGTTTCGAACAAATCAATTATTTCTTTATTTCCGGGATCAATTGATTTAGCCTTTGTTAAATGTTTGTAAGCATAATCTATTTTGTTCTCTTCAAGATAAATCATTCCGAGTTTTTTTAGTACTTCAATATTGTCCGAAGCGATTAACACGGCAGATTCATAGTTATAAACAGATTCATCGATATTGCCTTGTTTATTATATATATCTCCTCGAAGAATATAAAACTCAGCAGAGTTTTCATTGAGATCAATTGCTTTGTTAACGGACTTCTCTGCTTCGCTCATTTTGCCTTGCATAAAATAAACTTTCGCAAGAAGGAAATGTAAACTAGAATTTTCCTTATCTATTGATAACCCTTGTTGAATCTGTTCCAAAGCTTTATCTGTTTGATTTTGACTAATATGCGTTCTGGCAATTGCTGCGTATAAATCTGAGGTTTCAAGACCTTTATTCTTTATCTCCTCATATACTTTTATTGCTTCATCATAATTTCCGGCTTCCTTATGAATATCTGCTAGCTTTATGTAGTATTCCTCAGAATTATATCTTTGGGCAAGCATTTTATAATATCTTGCCGCATCGTCAGTTCTACCCAAATTTTTGTTTGCTTCAGCCAGATAAGAATAAAGAATTTCATCTTGCGGAAATTTTTGAAGAGAGCGTTCGGCAATAACTAAAATTTCATCAAATTTCTTCTCGTTTTTCTTCAGATCAATCAATCGATACACAAGACTTGGAATTTCCGGGAACTTATCAACAGCAGTTTCAACCTCACGCACAGCATTAGTTAGTTGATTTATCTTTTCATATAGCTCGCTCTTTTCAATGTAGATTACATAATTTTCCTGTTCAAGTTTTTGAAGTTCTGACAATAATTTCAACGCATTGTTATACTTTTGTTCCTTTTTTGCTATATCTATCTCTTTTCTGTAAATCATTTTAATTTCAGAATTTATTATTATTTGATTCAGCTCAACCAAACTCTGAAAAATTGCTATTGCTTTGTAAGGAAACTCGTCCTTGATGCTTTTTGCATAAGTATAATTATCCTCCACTACATTTGAAAAATCTGAGTCGTCTATTTTAACAGAGTATTCAATAAGCTCATTAGTTTCATCAAAAATCACAAAGCTTGAATCGCTAAAAGTTTTCACGAAATTAAAATTTTCATTTCCGGAAATCCTTTTGAACAACTGAATTTGCTCTCCGTTTGAAGATCTTTTATTCACGATTAGCTCAGCATAACCGAGATCATTGATTTTGAGCTTTAGTAGCTCTTCGTCCTTAAGTTTTATTTTGACTGCATTTATTGACTTTGAACTATTATCAACGAATAAAAATTCACGAGATTTTTGATTAAAAAACATTCGCGAAACATCCGGAATTTCACCAACACCGGTTCCCTTAGAAAGAAAAGTAAATTCTTCAATAAAGTTATCCATCAAGATTATATTTAAATCTGGAGAAGTTAATGCAGCGGTTAAGTTTTCATTGATAACCGTAAAATCCAAAACTGATTTTGTTTTAGGAAGCGGAAGCCGTATCTGTGAAATTTTAGATTCCTCACTATTGAAAACAAAAATGTAATTTGAGTTCTCGATTATAATATAAATATTTGATCTATTATCGCTTTTTAAAAATTTTATAGTTGTGGATAAAAACGCTAAGTCTGCTGCAGTTCCTAAAAATTGTCCTTCTCCGGAAAATTTATACAACTGTTTTACTTCAGAATCTAGGACAAAGATTTGTCCCCCGGCTTTTGTAATTGAACCCGGAGATGACAGATTAGGCACTTCATTCTCGGAAATAGTTTTAATAAGCTTATTTGTTTTAAAATCGAACACAAATATTTTTCCACCACGGCTGTCGCAAGCAAACAGGTAGTTATCCGAAACAACCACCGAAGAAAGCTCAAGCAATTCGCTCATGTTCAAAACCGAAATATCTTTCCCATCTTCGCTAACCGATATAGTTTTATCTTTATTTAAGACAAAAAGATAATTCTCATCAGCAAAAACTTTTTCGAAATCGCCGGTTTGCAGTTTATGATAATTCTCCGTGCTGAATGATGAAGTAGAAAAAGAAGGAACAAAATTCCGAAGCTGAACGATCTCAAATTGCTGGATGTAATTAAAATTTCCGTCAGCAGCATAGAAATAATCTTTTTCATTGTTGAGGTTTTTAACTTTCACCGAAAGGATATTTGCGAACTTACCAGGACCTTTGGAGGAACTTGGATTTCCGATTGTTTCGTTCTTGATGTTCCCATTTGAGGAATAAATAAAAACCTTGTTCTGTTTTTTATCGCTGATATAGATTTCGTCGTACATATTTACGGAAAGTGAAACCGGTTCTTGCAGATTGGAAATTTTGATCTCATTTCTTTCTTTTAGATCGGGAGAAAAGGAGATTACATAAAAATCATTTTCATCTTTTTCCGCGAGCACATAAATTCTGTTTGATCCGCTTGCACTAATACTAATCGGCTTAAACACAAACTCGTCACCAGTAAAAATTCCCGAATTTGAAAACTTTAGAATCTTCTGTAATTTTAGGTCAGCAACGTAAATGTTATCTTCTAAATCAACGGTAATATCTATCGGCGTTTCGAAGGCTCCTCTTAAACCATCGTTTTTACCGAACTCAATAATTTTATTTCCGTCTCTATCGAAAGCAGCAATACTTTTTCTTCCTGAATCCAAAATCCAGATTTTATTTTGCCCGTCTAATGCAACGGCATTAATTTTTTCAAAAATATAGCCGCTCCCTTCTTTCGGAATTTGATTTAGCAGATCACCGTTCGAATTGAAGATCAAAAGTCTGTTTATGCTTTGATCAACTACTAAATAATTGCCTTCTTCTGATATATCGAAATCGGTTACATTATTAATTTTCTGCGAATTTTCTTTAGGAAAAGTCGATAAATAATTAATTGTCTGTGCGGTTACAGAAACAAATAAAAATATGCTTAAAGATATAGCTCTCAGCATTTATTACCCTCGTGGCAAGAATATTCAAAAATAAACATTCACGGCGGGAATGGCAATCAATGAAAAAGTATGCCTAAAATTGAGATTTCGCATAAATCACAATCAATTTTTATACCCGACAAAAGTTTGATTCTAAACAAATATTTTTGAATATTGTTTCGATAAATTGCTTACACGTGTTACTATAAATAAATCAACTTTTATCAAAAATCGAGGGCTGAAGCAAATGTCATTAAAATCATTTTTTTCAAACCTTTTTAAAAAGTCTGCTCCCAAAGAACCAATCCAAACGGAAGACAAAAAAGATACAAGCGAATTCAAAACCATAAAAATTGCCGCTCCAACAGAAAAAACTCTCAAATTTATACCGGGACAATTCATTGTCTTAACCGGTCGCGACAGAGGTAAACCGATCAGAGTTGCCGGATTTCCAACTCCCGAAGGGAGTATAGTAACAATCGGGAGAGACGAAGTTGTCGGCGAACGAGCTTATGCGCACATTCAGCTTGATCTGCAGACGGTTTCCAGAAAACATGCCGAATTAATCTTCCGTGATAAAAAACTCTTCATCAAAAACCTAAGTGAAACAAATCCAACAATGGTAAATGAAGATGAAATTCCTCAAGGCAGCGAAATGGAAATTGCTTTCGACAGTGAGGTGCGCATTGGTGAATTGAAACTGAAATACATCCAATAGAGGACATTTTAATATGTCTAAAATTAAATTTTTTGCGGAATCCTTCGTTGGAAGAAGGGATAATAATCAAGATTCCGTTGCGGCATTGGATTTGGGAAGTAACAGTTATTTTTTTGCTGTTGCAGATGGTATGGGCGGAGTCTCGGGTGGACAGATTGCAAGCAAAATAGTAATTGACACAGCCAAATCAATTCTTGAGAATCAAATTGCAAATAACCTCGTTTCAGAAAAATTAAAACCCCTGCTGACTGAAATTTTTGTCGAATCACAGAAAAAATTATACGAGCGTATTTCCTCAGAACCTGAATTAGCCGGTATGGGCACAACGATGACAGCTCTTTTAATTGTTGACGGCAAATATATTTGGGGAAATTTAGGCGACAGCAGAATTTACCGCTATCAAAATTCTAAAATCGAACAGCTTTCCGTCGATCACACATATATTCAAGATTACAAAAACGAGAACGAAGGAGAAATTCCCAAGAGTATTATCGAGCAGTACAGTCATTATCTCACAAAATCACTAGACGGAGGCGCTGATAAACCGGATATATTCCCAACTAATAAAGATTACGAAGAGCTAGAATCCGGTGAGATATTTTTGCTCTGTTCGGACGGATTGATAACGAATAAAGTAGAGGATAAGGATGAACCTCTTATTGATTATATTGAGAAGACAAAGGACTTGGAAGAAGCGGCAAAGCAATTGATTGCTGATGCTTTCCACAATGGGTCTACGGATAATATATCCGTAGTTATGGTTGAAGTTGATTCAATTCAAAGAAAGGGTAAGTTGCAAAAAAAATATAATTATCCGCCGAAGGAAAATAAAACGAAAAGGATTTCGAGGTTAACAGTTTTGTTAATAACAATTATCGTTCTGTTGATTATTTCTATCATCATATTTTCATGGATTAACTAGCTGTATGAGTGATTCAAAGATAATTTGTCAACACTGTGGAAAAGAAAATTCGTCCACTGCAATAAATTGCAAAGAATGCGGCAAAGCATTAATCGAAGGATTGTCTCCGGAAGAACTCACAACATCACTTTTTTGGGACAGTGTTGAAGGCGGATTCACAAGCGATAAGAAAATGCGAGAGAATCTCGAACCTGAAGAAAAAATAAAATATGATCTCTCAGAAAAATATGAGATAGTAAAAGAAGTAGGAAGAGGCGGAATGGCAATAATTTACAAAGCCATTCAAAAGAATTTAGAAAGAGAAGTAGCGTTAAAAGTATTACCCCAGCATTTCACCCATGACGAAGAATATCTTTCAAGATTTCATCGCGAGTCGCAGGAAGTAGCAAAATTAAGTCATCCTAACATTATAACAATATACGACGAGGGTGAAAAAAACGGTACTCATTTTCTTGCTATGGAATTTCTCTACGGAAAGGATCTACAGGAAAAGATTAAAGAAAACGGAAAACTTTCTCCCGAATTTGTTGTTAGCACTACTGTAAAAATCGCCGATGCTCTCGACTACCTTCACTCAAAAGGACTTGTGCACCGAGACATTAAAAGTTCGAACATTTTTATTACTGACGAAGGCAGACCGGTTCTTATGGATTTCGGTATCGCTAGAACGACAGGACAAACAAAACTTACACAAGCCGGAACGATAATGGGAACGCCGGAATATATGAGTCCGGAGCAAGCCGAAGGAAAAGAACTCGACGGAAGATCTGATCTTTACGGACTTGGTGCGGTTATGTATGAAGCATTAACCGGAGAAGTCCCTTTCAAAGCGGATAATCCGCTGACTGTAATTAGAAAAATTCTTGATGAACCTCCGCAGCCGGCGCGAAAATCAAACTCGAGTGTTCCAAAATGGCTTGATGAATTAATTCTTATCTCGCTATCAAAAAATCCGAACGAAAGATTTCAACGCGGCAAAGCTTTTGCACAGAGTCTGATCGAAAAGAAAATAATTCTTGGTGAACCGCAGAAGCAAGATTTCAAAACGCAAAAAATTATTCTAGGCAGCGATACAGATAATACTCAAAAGTTGGAGCTTTCACAAGTTAAAGAAGAATATCCATCTTATTCAGAAAAGAAAAAAACAAAAATTTTAATTCCGGTTATTGCATTCCTTTTTTTGATAGTAGTCGGCGGTTATTATTTCTTTTTTATGAAGGAAACTTCGACAGACCCTGCGAATGACTTAATCAAGAATACAAAAACGCCTATCGTAACTGAATCATCAATTGAGGCATCAGAACCAAAGACTGATACAATGAAGGTTAGCACGATTCCGGAAGATGTTGAAACTGTTAAACCGGCAAGTGATTTGACTGAAGAAACGGTAATTACAAAACCATCGAAAGTACCGGATAACTCTGCAAAAATTGCCTCGTTGAAAAGCCAATTACAAAATGCAAAATCAGCTGAGAACGAAGCCTTGAAAAAATTTGAGCATGCAAAGAAGATGCGCGAAAGGAAATTAATTTCGCCAAGTGATTTCAAAAAAGCCGAGAACGATTATCTTGATGCAAAACAAAAAGTTGAAAATATTGAAAATGAACTATCGAAACTGTAAAGACTCATCTATTCACCGTCAATTGTTTTGGATGTAAATTCATCCTCACGCGATCTCGTTTTTGATCTCAATCTCTCGCATAGAATTATAGAAAGATTAAATAGAATTTTGTTTGCTGTGGTCGGCATTGAGTTCATTGCTTTTCTAAGAAACGATTGATTAACCACAAGCACTTCAAGATCGGATATTGCAACAACATCTGCTGAACGTTCGGTTTGACTTAAGAACCCCATCTCGCCAAAAATTTCTCCCTTGCCAAGTAATGCAATCGGAAATTCTTTTCCGTCCTTTGATCCGATTACTTCAACCGCTCCTTTAAGAATAACAAATAGTTCGTTGCCGATATCACCTTTGCGAACAATCCTATCCCCCTTTTTACTCTTGAGAACGATCCCGCTCATCAGAAATTTTTTAACTTCTTCATCGGTCAGATCTTTTAGAAGAGGGACCGAATCATCACCTATTCGATTAGCAAGAAAACTCCAAAAGTCCTTCATCGGCATCATTCTTTCGCTCATAACTCCGATATATGCAGGAAAATTTTTATTGAACCATTCATCAATATTTTCATCTTTCGGTGAGACTGAAGCAATTTTTGTGAATGGTGATCTTAGTTTTTCCAGATAAATAAAGTCCTCAACCAGAAGAACCAGAGGAATTCGAAACCCCTTTTGATTATCGAAAAAATTTTCCTTATATCTTCTGTACCCAAGATGTTCGTAAAACTGAACGAGTGAGGGAGTGCAATCCGTAAAATCGAATTTTATATTTTTCCTTCTCAAAATATGATAGAAAGCATTTAAAAGCTTTCCGAGTATGGCGGTTCCTTTCCATTTTGGATCAACAATTAAATTTGATGAATAACTTAATCCTTCGCCGTAGTATAAAAATTTGTCTGTCATAAAATTTTTTGCGAAGAAATCGTTTACCTGAGTTGGAATAAAATTTACCGAAAGCGCAGCAATAATTTCATCATCTGATTCCGCATAAATTATAATTGCATTATCTTCATAATCATATTTTATATACTCATTCTTATCTGTAGAAACGGAAATTGTATTTTTTATCTCCTTCGCTTCGATTTTGAATCGAGCGCGGTAAATTTTCTCTTTCTGCTCTTCGGTTTCAGCAACATCAATTTTTACTCGCGGAAGGTTTAATGTAACTTGATTCATTTATTTTCTCAGGTAAACTTTGCGTGTTTCTGTTTCGTTCTGTGAATAAAGAGGTTTAAGTTCTACATCAATTTCAAAAAAATCTCCGTTTGAGTCATCATCAAGTTCGTGAAAAGTTATCCCTAAACCCCTAAGATCAGATTCCTTATTCGGGTGATTATTGTATTGAACGAGAAGGGTGGTTTTATCATTTAGATTTCCGGATTTAGAATAATAAAACAATATTGAATAATTGCCATATATGATGTTCTCGTCTTGCTCATAAACACCTTTGTAAACTTTTAACTGTCTTCCAAAACCAGGACCCCTTAAAAATTCCTTATTGTTTTCGGGATTGTCATCGAACTTAACAACAACGATTAAATTTACGTCGCTCAAATTCATAAATGAAATTATACCGCTTATTTTATTCTCACGAGTGAATTCGTTTTCATAAATCGAGCCGTTTAGAATAATCGGTTGTGCGGTTGAATAGCCGGCTGTAAATAGAATAATATAAATTATTTTTTTCATTTTAATTGTAAGTCTATTTGTATTAAAATATAAAAAATAACAATGACATTCATTTTTAGAAGATTTTTACTTCCTGATCAAGAAGCGCAATGGTCATCACAGCAAAGTTTACCGGATTTAACTTTTTCGAAACACTCTTTCCCTTCATTGAAGGAGAAATATGCTAAACCCAAAGAACCTATTGAATCAAAATAACCTATTCCAGTAATTTCAAACAAACCGCTTGATGCAAGCAAAACTAATGACATATATAAGCAAACCTTCGTACAATTTGCATCAGCAATGATTGCCGGGGAATTAAGTTTACGTCCCACATTCAATTTAGATTTTATCAAAACCGCCATTGTTATTATCGAGACTGAAGAAATTACAACACCCCAAAACGTTGTCTCCGGTTTATGGTCAATTATAATATTAGACACACTAGTTATAACTAATCCTACTGTAAGCAGAAAAAAAGCAGTGCCTGTTATTCGCAGAGCTGTTTTCTCGAACTCATCGCGTGTTTGGTTATCATTTTTCTTGATTCTTAGAATCATGTGAGCGATTCCGACTCCCGAAATAACTTCGATGAAACTATCGACACCGAATCCGAAAAGTGCGATAGTCTCATCGCTGAAACCTAAAACCGTAGATACGGTCCCTTCAACAGCATTATAAAGAATTGTTATCAGAGCTAATAAAAACGCCAAATTATATAATTTAATCTTACTCGAGTTCATTCAAAAACGTTTACCGTTTTTTAAGTTGTAAAATCTCTTAATTTCTTTATTGATTTGTTTGCGTTTTTTCTTTCTTTCAAGCTGAGAATGCTGATCTTGCCTGGAGTTAAGATAATCAATTTCTTTTTTCATTTTCCGATAATTTTCATAATTCGCTTTTGAAATTATACCGAATTCAACACCTTCAATAACCGCACAACCTTTTTCATGCAAATGAGTGCAGTCATTAAATTTACATTTTTCTTCTATTTCTCCAAAATATCCTGTAAGACCGATTGAAGAATTTTCCTCTTCCCACAACTGAAATTCGCGGATACCAGGCGAATCAATTAAAATGCTGCCATTGGGAAGGAGATATAATTCTCGCCGAGTGGTTGTATGTTTTCCTTTTAAGTCATTCGATCTTACTTCCTGCGTTTTGATAATTTCTTCGCCGAAAAGATTATTGATCAATGTAGATTTTCCCGCTCCTGAAACTCCGACCAGGATATAAGTTTGTGCCGGAGTCAAAATTTCCAACAGTGCGTTGTAACAATAACTATCGTAAATGCTTGTGGGTAAAGCAGTCAAACTTGGGAATTCAGATCTAACTTGATGCTTAACACTTTCAAGATCAGGACACATATCCGATTTACTGAGTACAACAATGATGTTCAAATCGCTCTGTCTTGCAGCAGTAATCATCCGTTGCAGCCTATTGAAGTTATAAGTTTTATCTACAGCTTGCACAATAACTGCATAATCAATATTTGCTGCAAAAATCTGTTCTTCGGTTTTAACCCCGGGAACCTTTCTTGACAGTTTAGTTTTTCTTTGTAAGATGCGTTCAATAATACCTCTGTCGCCTTCAAAATAATTAATTAAAACCCAGTCTCCTACCTTTGGAAATTCATTATTTGCAAGAGTGAACATTAATTTTCCGGTTAACTCAACAATAATCTCACCTTTACCGGTTGCTGCTTTATAGTTTGTTTTATTTTCGGCAGTAATTCTACCCGGAATAAAATTATTTTTATCTTTTTCAGTTAATTGAGTTTCGTAAAAATTATCCCAACCATATAAATTTAAATTCATTTTATCCTCAAATTATTTTTGATTTATTATGAAAGTAAGGATGGATTTATCCCGCCGAAAGAATGTTTCTCTTAAATTATGCGGGAAAATCCTTTAGGATAATTTTCCGGCAAGTATCGTATTTAGGTTAGTAATTTTAATATGCACCTCAATACAAAAATAACTCTTACCCCAATCTAAAGCAAAAAGAAAGCCGCTCGAGGCGGCTCTGGAATAAAAGCAATGTTATCTTAAGATGCTGAACTTTTGATCCTCATCAGGATATTTGCCATAGTGTTTCTTGTAGATTTCCCTATACTTCTTAAAGAGATGATCAGGCACTTTATCGTAGTTAAGATACATGCTGTCTTCGTTCAGTTCCAAGTGATCGATTTTTTCGTATTTATCAACGAGTCCATCGTTCACTAATTCGCTCTTAAGTTCTTTCAAAAATTTATCCATCTTTCTCATTTCTTCTTTTAACTCGGTCATATCTATATCTAATTTAGACATCTCGACTTTTAACTGTTTCATGCTTTCTTCAAGTTCGGAAAGGTCTATTTCAATTTCGGGTATTTCTATATCCGGTATATCGATATGCGGGATCTCTATTTCCAGATTTTCCAAAGATTTGGAAAGTTGTTCCATCCCTTTCTGAAATTCTTCCGAATCGATTTGTACTTCAAACTTCATTTTCCTCATCGCTTCTCGATGTGCTTCCATTTCTTTTTCGAACTTTTCTTTATCCCATTTAATTTTTGGGGGATGTTCTTTTAGTTCTCTCAACTCATCTTTCAACTTATTCATTTCTTCTTTGAATTCTTTCGAATCAAAATAAGTTTTCATTTTGCGAATTGATTTTTTCAAAGTGTCGCCTGTTTCAGCAATTATTTCATAATCGAACTCTCTCAATTGATTCCTCTCAATCGATAATTCTTTATCAACGGAGGCCTTGTCTTCGTCAAGTTCGTCCATTTCATTTTCGAATTCGGCAACAGAATTCAATACCAGATCTTCATAAACATGATATTCATCCTTCGGGACTAATTTTCCGTCTTTATAAAGTTCGACGATCTCATCATTAAGCATATTTACTTTCCATCTAACATCTTCACCGTTCCAGTTCTCATTAAATTCAAAAGTCATTTCTTTTACATAGTCGTTTGAATTTTCGGACTCAATTTCGATCTCGACATTAGTTGATTTTGTTTCATCAACATCAAAATTCTGTTCATACTGATAATTACCGTTAGAGTTTTTTTCGTAACCGTTGGTAGTTCCGCAAGAAAAAAATCCAAGCGATATCATTGCAATCAGAACAAACGAAACAGCAAACAATTTGTTTGCAGACGATTTTATTTTATTTCCCCCCGTCATTCTATTTATCCTCCTAAATAATTTATTTTTGTTTCCTAATACTGCCATTGCCAAATTTTTATTCGAGTAATTTAATTCGCTTACCGAAACAAGCGCCTTAACAAGAGTTAAAGATTCACCACAAACTTCAATTGCTAAATCGTCGCATATGTTTTCTCTTTCGTCACGAATGATTCCCGAGATCCACCAAACCGAAGGATTAAAGAAAAACAAGACTTCAATCACAGATTGAAAGATGTTTATCAAATAATCGGCTCTGCGAATGTGAGCAATTTCGTGCGCTAATATTGCCTCAAGTTGTGCTGAAGGAATTCCGGTTAGAGTTCCGATCGGTATAAGAATCATCGGTTTAAAATGACCAATGGTTACCGGTATGTTCACTAATCTCGATTCCAAAAGTTCTATGTTTCGCTTGATTCCCAATCGTTCTGCTATACTTGTGACTGATTTCTGAAAATGTTGTGCAGGAATCGATTTACCTGAATGACGCAATCTTAATGTTAAAATTAATCCCCCCATTAATTTTAACAACAGAAACAGCAAACCAATTAAATATAGAGAAACTACGAGGTGCAGATTTTCATCAAAGTACAATTTGAACTCGGAAAGGAATTTACTTAACGCTGACATGTCCGATGTTTCTGAACCAATTAATTGAACCTCGGCATCAGTATCATTTTCAAAAGACAGTGTCGTAAAACTGAACTCATATGAAGCATCACTTGAATATTCCGTGTGATAATAGATGAACGTTTTCACACTGAACGAAGTAAGAATAAGCATCGCGCCTATTGCTAGCAAATAACGGAGTCTCGCACTTTTGTGAGATAAAATCATCAGTGCAGTAATCAGTAAAATCGCAACTGCGGCACCTTGCCAAATCGAGTGGATAATTGTCCACCCCAAAGCGGAAATAAATGATGAATCAATTAATTGATTGATAAAATTCATTTCTCTTCCTCTAATTTTTCAATCATTTTTTTTATTTGCTGTAGTTCTTCGGAAGTCGTCTTATTGTTACCCAACGCCTGCATTACAAGTTTTCCTGCAGATCCACCGAAGGCAGTTTCGAGCATCTTATCAAGTATAGCTTGTTTTGTTTCAGATTCTTCAATAGCGGGTGAATAAAGATGACTTCTGCCTTCCTTTTCTCTTGTGAGAAGTCCTTTTTCGTGCATAATTTGCATTAATTTAAGTGTTGTCGTGTATCCCGTCTCTTTCGATTTGTTCAACTCATCATTTACATATTTTACCGTTACCGGCGAATTAGTCCAAAGTATATTGAGAATCTCAAGTTCCGATTCGGTTGGTTTAATATTTCGAAATTTTTTCATTGTCTTTTCCTTATTTACAACAATTGAGACGATCACTTTTACGAAAAGTTTCGTAAAATTCTGGATTAATATTACGAAAAGATTCGTAGTTCGTCAAGTAATTTCTGCAAAAGATTATATTTTCTGTTTTTGAGAATTATTTGATATAATTGCCGGATGAATTTTAGATACTCAGATCACAAAGCATTACCCTTCATTCTGCTTATTCTCTTAGGAATAATTTGGGGCAGCTCGTTTATTCTCATAAAAAAAGGTTTGGAAGTATTCCCGCCACTTCAAGTAGGAACGATTAGGATTTTTTTCGCTTACATTGTTATTCTACCAATAGCATTAATAAAGTTACGGGCTTACTTTGCAAAGGAATGGAGAAAATTTCTTCTTGTCGGGTTACTCGGAAATTTTTTCCCTGCAATTTTGTTCGCGGTTGCCGAAACCGGATTAAGTAGCTCGCTGGCGGGAATTTTAAATGCACTGACTCCAATTTTCACGCTAATTGTTGGAGTTATGGCTTTTTCCGCCAAGATAAACAAATACCAAACAACAGGGTTATTTTTTGGATTTATTGGTTCCGGTGCATTGAGTTTTATAGGGAGCGGCGGCAATTTCGGCACTTTTAATTACTACGCTCTCTTTGTTATTGCCGCAACACTTTTATATGGAATAAATATAAATCTTCTCAAAAAATATTTTCCTCATCTCAATTCAATAATACTTACATCCCTTGCAATGTTCACAATAGGTCCGTTAGCAATAATTTACTTATTGTTCTCGGATTTTTTTGTTATTCTTTCCACAAATGAGTCAGCACCTCTAGCTCTACTTTATCTTTTCATTTTGGGGGCAGTTGGAACCTCTCTTGCATTGGTACTCTTTAATAAATTAATTCAAATTACAACCCCAGTTTTTGCTTCTACTGTTACCTATATTATTCCAATCGCGGCAGTATTGTGGGGAATTATCGATGGCGAATTTTTAAGTATAGCTCACTTCGCAGGAATGGCTTTGATTATTTCCGGTGTTTATATTGTGAATAAAAATAAATAATGCAGCTCACTATTTGGATTGTATTTTGGCAAATTTTAATTTAACTTAATATTAAACAGCCGGGGAGAAAAACGATGAAAAAAGCATTTTGGATATTTTCATTGTCGGCAATTTTCCTAATTTCAGCATGCTCGCCTGAAATAACTTGTCCTAATCAGACAATACGCTACTATAGTTCACTAGTTACCGATGTCAATAATGATTATATTAAATTAAAACTTGGTCCCACTTTAAGACTCGATAAACGAATTATTGCCCTCAACTTAACCAAGTTATTTCTTGTACTAGACGAGGATAAACCGACAGGATTCGCTTACATAAAAGATCAAAAAGTAGGAGCAACACTTGTCTCAAATCCAAAATCAATTGTGCTTGCTGATAATAAAGATTTAATGATTTACGATACCGGCAGACTTGCTTTCATAAAAAATTTCTCAAAGGTAAACCGAATGCTTGAACTTTCGAACGGAAGCAGCTATTTAGTATTATTTGATGATGCGGTTGAAGCGCTGAATGATTGGGCGTCCAAACCGGATATTATTGTACCAACAAATCTTGAAGAAACTTTAATTCTTCCCTTCAGCGGAATCGCAATAAAAGTCAAACCGGCAAATCGAATAAGTTTTCTGTAGCTAGAGATGAAAAAAACGTGTGTAATATTAATCCTCTTAATGTATATTGCCTCAGGCTGCAGCTCCTCCCAGTATGATTATATTTATAAAGAGATTCAATACGTTCAAACAACTATTGCAAATGTGAACGACTATACTATCACACTATCCAACGGTTTAGTACTAAGATCAAGACAGTTGACAATTGCAGTAAATTCCACCCCAATACTTTTAGTGATAGATAATAATTTACGATCCGGTTACTTTTACAACCGAAATTCAAAAGTGAATGTAACTTTCGGAAATTTGTTTGAGCCGGATTTAATGGTGTTCAACGAAGGTTATCTTCATTTTGTGCAAGATATTGATCCTCAAAACAAACTTATTACACTTATTGACGGAAGCACTTGGTTTGTTCCGAGGGATGAGGATATATCCAAAGCAAAGAAATTATTAACCAACCCCGAGATAATTATTCCAATTAATAAAAGTATGCAAGGAACTTACTTTATTAACACGGTTAGCTCGGAAAGTATCTTGGTACTTCGGGTGGACAGCACAATACAGGATAGTTAGTTTTTCCGAAAATAAAAATGCGCAATTCAATCATAGTTTTTCTCATATTTACTTCGTGTTTATTCAGCATAAATGCACAAACTCAATCTCAAGCTTCTATCTCAGGCATAGTAAAGGACAGTTTAACCGGTCTTCCGTTAAAAGACGTTAATTTATACATAGCAAAGACACTATTAGGAACGACCACTAATGAAAATGGAGAATACCGAATCAGAAATGTTCCTTTCGGAAGATATGTATTGATTTTCTCACACATCGCTTATAAAAACGATCACGAGGATATATCTGTTCAACAATCGTACAATTACGTTTTTGATCACTCCTTGTTACCTGCTCCATTTGAGCTGCCGGAAATAGACGTTAAAACCATGAACGAAAAGGAATGGCAGAAAAATTTTGAGATATTTAAAAAACATCTTCTTGGTTACGGAGAATTTGCGGACAGTTGTCGGATTCTTAATCCATACAAAATCGATTTTAAGTACAACGAAGAGGGTAATTTATTAGCAATATCACGCCAACCGATCCAGATAATAAATACTGCATTAGGTTATGAGTTATTGTTTTTTATGAAATATTTTGAAAAAGAATTTTCAAGCGTAAAATTTGCCGGCTTACCGGTATTCTCTGAACTGCCTCCAGCAAATGAGGAACAAGCAAAAATTTGGGAAAACAACAGGATTAAAGCTTATGCAGGATCACTAAGACATTTTCTTAAATCGATTGCGGATAGTTATGAAAACATTATTAAGGGAAAAGCTTCAACAAAGTTATTAATTGATTTAGATGACAAAACCGATGATGGATATAAATTTGAGTACGATTCGACAATAACTTTTACAAAGCATGGATTTAAAGCCTATTATCAATCGACAAATCCAATTAGAAGGGGAAGGAATTTCATAGTAGGTCCTTTCTTTGTCGATTCGTCTGTTTTTCCATCTCCTGTTTTAAACGAGTTATACTTTGTCGCGGAAAAATATATTCAAGTAGGCTTTGACAGAGAACTAGATGAAAAAATTCCTTCTTTCCTTTGGCCTTCTGAAACTCAAACCTCTTGGGTTAAACTTCAGGCAGATTCTGTAATCTTTGATAAACAGGGAAGGTATTTTGATGAATTTATGATTGAAACATTCGGGTATTGGGCAAAAGAGAGATTGAGTGATATGCTGCCTTTAGAATATAACTTACCCGATTCAATACTGATAAATTATTCTGATAGAAAAAAGAGATAACAACGGGTACCCTTCATAAGTACCCGTCAAGTGATTAACTTAAATCCGAAGTACAATTACCGCATTTTGTTGCTTTGATTGGGATCACGGAAAAACAATAAGGACACTCTTTTGTTGTCGGTTCCGGTGCCGGAGCCGGTTCTTCTTTTCTCTTCAATGCATTGATTTGTTTTACCAAAAGAAAGACACAGAAAGCAACAATAATAAAACTTACTATGGTATTAATAAAGGTGCCATAATTGATTGTAACCGCCCCTGCAGCTGCTGCATCGGCTAAAGTTGCATATGGACCGGCTGCTGCTCCTTCTTTAAGGACAATGTGCAGATTTGCAAAATCTACATTGCCGAGAAGAAGTCCGATAGGTGGCATAATAACATCCGCAACAATAGATTTTACAATCGTACCGAACGCTGCGCCAATTATGATGCCGACAGCCATATCGATGACATTACCCTTAACCGCAAACTCCTTGAACTCTTTGAGCATACTTACCTCCTAAACGGTGAGAAAATAGTAAAAATAAAAATACCCGCCAGAATTGCAGTTAAATATGCATTATTTCTCGACAAGAATAAACAAAAATATTAATGTCCGAGTGGTGAGTGGAAGATTTCGACAAATGATTGATGATAAATTTTAGAAAAGGAAATATAACTAAAAAGAGTGGAGGTGGCGGGAGTCCCCCCTATAATATTTTATTGTCTTTCTATGTCCATCCGAATTCGTTGAAGATGATTTAAAGTATTTTATTACAATAGCTTACAAATTTTTTCAAATTTTTCACAATCTATTATTATCTGAATAAGATCGTTTATTATAGCATTAATTTGTGAGAATATTGTGAGAATAATTGAATAATTTTTTTAAAAAGCGTATTTTCTAATTGAGAATTGTAAGGACATTATTTATGAATATTAGATTTTATCTTGAGAGAAAAGAAAGTCAATCTGGGCAAAAAACAATTTGGTGTTACGTGAGAGAAAAGGAAAAAACCATCTACCTAAATACCAAAGAAAAAATTGAACCGGAGTATTGGAATAATAAATTAAAACGAGCTGATCACAAGAAAACCAAGAGCAAAGTTATTAAAGGAAGGTTACAAGGATTAAACAATTTTCTAAATCAATATGAAAGTAAAATATTAGATGTAATAAGAAATGTTAGAATCAAAAAAATTGATTCTGGTTTTAACGAAATTTCTGCTGAAATTAAGAAAACTTTTTCCGACAAAACAAGAAATTTCTTTGATGATTTTGATGATTTCATTGCAGCAAAAGCTACCCTAGTTTCTATAAGTACAATAAGAAAGTACAAGCAAACTAAAAATCATCTCAAATCTTTTCAAGAAGATACCGGCTATAAAATTAATTATTCGAATATTAATGCACTATTTATTGACAAATTCTATCCCTATTTAATTGAAGAAAAGAAATTTATTGATAACACGGTTAATAAAACCATTAGTTTCTTGAAAGTTTTTATGAATTGGGCAATCGAGCGAAAACTCACGAAGAATACTGATTTTAGATCTTTCAAAATTAGATACAACAAGAATGAAATAATCTATTTAACAGAAAATGAACTGATGACCTTATTCGAACTTAAGCTTACTAATGAAAGGCTAGATCGAGTACGGGATGTGTTTTGTTTTCAATGTTTTACTGGGCAAAGATATTCAGATGTTGAAAAAATAGACTTCTCTGATATTAATAACGGAATTTGGAAATTCAGAGCTGTGAAAACCGGGGATGTTTTAGAGGTTCCTTTAAACCATTATGCCCTTTCTATTCTGGCAAAGTATAATGACTGGAAATCCCCTTTACCAATTATCAGCAATCAAAAAATGAATGAGTATATAAAGGAGCTTTGTGAAATTGCCAAAATAAACACTCCGGTTAAAGTGACTAAAGTTGTAGCAAATAAAAGTGTCGAAAAAATCCAGCCTAAATTCAAACTCATCGGCACTCATACGGCACGCAGAACATTTATTTCATTATCGTTAAAAAACGGAATGAAGCCAGACTATATAATGAAAGTAGTAGGTCACTCTGACTATAGAATGATGAAAAGATATTTGGCAATAGACAATTTTGAGGTAAGAAATGAAATGGACAAAGCTTGGGGAAGTTCACTTAGATTAGTTAAGAAAAATTAGATAATATTTAAATGTAGTATAAATAGTTTTGTGTAATTGGTTAAAAAAGGACTTAAGATTGATCGGAGTAAAGTTTAGTGTTACGAAACTTAGTTTCTGTAAAAATCGATTTGTCTCAAGCGGTAAAATTTCACAAATTCTTTAGTCACCGATAGAACCACAAAGGAGAAATTAAGATAACCGTTCCCCTAGACCGTAACAGTGATTTTGATTACATAATTTTTAAAAAGTAAGAAAAGACTATCGGTCTGAACGAAGATAGAATAATCTCTATGCTCTCTTCCGGTGGGTAAATACTCGATAGGATTGACCACCCGAGATATTCAAACCCATCATTCTTAACTCTACCGAGTAGATAAATGTCCAACTCCGGCATTTTACATAACCGGTAAGATCATTCACCTAATCGAAGAATGGCAGACAGCCCATTGGAAAAGAAATACCTAATTTTTTTCTTCGATGCAATTCATTACAAAATCCGTGATGAAGCTCGAAAAATCACCTCTAAGGCAACCTAAACGTGTCTGGAGATATTTAAGGACATAGGGATTTACTTGGTCTGTGGATCAGAGAAGTCGAAGGAGTTATTTTTTGACTGATCGTCCTAACGTAAGAACCGAGGAGTCGAATATATTTTCATTTTCTACATAGACGAACTCAAACGGATCCTGGAAACTATAAATTCTATTTTTCCACCAACTTTGTACTACTCACCTAATAAGGGATACTATTAAATAGTTTGTTTCAAAAGATCAGAAGAAAATAATGAAGGAAATAAAAGTAATTCACAAAGCCCTAACCGATGAAGCAGCTATACAAAATCTGGATCAACTCGAAGAAAACTGGGGGAATAAATATTCTTTGGTTGTGAGATCATGTAGAAACATCTGGGATAATCTTGCTACATTTTTCAAATATCCCGCAGAAATATGTACCTTTATTTTCATCACCAATGCCTTCGAAGCACTTCAT